>JAPXMM010000018.1:0-26144 GCA_033809015.1 Bacteroidales bacterium | reverse complement strand
ATTATTTCAATATTTTATTTTATTTCCCACAAATTTTTCACTATATTATTAATTTCTCGTCTAGCCTGGCTTTGTTCACTTATTACTCTATAAACTATAGATATGAAGGGGAATTTATTAATATCTTGACCTAAAATATTAGCTAAAGTCAAAGTACCATAATAGCCTTCTACTGTTTGTTTCATTTCAATTTTTGAATATTCTAAAGAATAGCCTTTGCCTAGCAAAATGCCAAAAGATCTATTACGCGAAAATTGGCTGTAGGCAGTTACCAATAAATCTCCTAAATATATTGGTTGCAAGATGTCTACATCTATATCACTTTTTAAATATTTTAGAAAATCTTTCATCTCCTTAGCAATATTAGTAACTAAAATGCTTAAAAAATTATCACCTAATCCATAGCCTATGCACATACCTGTGAGAATAGCATAGATATTTTTAACTACTGCCGCATACTCTGCTAATTCAATATTTTCATCGTATTCTAAATGTAAAAAATATGAATCTAAAAAAGGATAAATAGTTTCATACATTTCTGGATTTTTAGATACTAAACTCAGTTGAGTATAATGTTCCATTACTATTTCCTCTGCATGAGATGGTCCTAAAATAGCCAAATAATCTGTTAATGGTATACCTATGACTTGTTCAAAATATTTATGTAATGGTAGATTTTTTTCTGGTATTAAACCCTTGATAGCAACTACAATTTTTTTATTTTTAAAAAAACTTTTATCAATTTTAGATAATACACTATCTAAGAATGCAGCAGGAATCGAAATAAATAAAATATCACTTTCAGCAATACCACTTTCTAAAGTAGAGAATAAATTTATTTTATTTAAATCAAAATCTACATATGGTAAATATTTAAAATTATGATTGCGTATCTGCATAGATTCTAAAACTTCTGGATTTGTAATTATCCAATTAGTTTTATCTAAATTATCAGTTAATACTTTAGCAAGAGCTGTGGCCATGCTCCCATAACCAATTAATCCTACTTGTTTTTTCATGATGAAATATGATTACTGCTTTAATAAAAACTAAATATGATTGATGATTTTCATATTTAATTTTTATAAAGTAAAAAATAAAAAATTATATTCCTAAAACATTTATACCTTGTTGAAAAACAATATCTACAGGTATTTTAGTTTCATTTATTTTATTTAGATCTTTTTGTAAATCAGCATTTATTGTACCTTTTTCGTCAATCCATTTTTTAGCAGCATTGTAATCGCCATTAGCTTGAATTGTAATGATTCTTTCTGTCATTTTAGAGACTGCATTTTTCATTTTTTCAAAATCTATAATATATTTACCTTCATTATTTTTAGTAATTGCACCTTCATCTAATAAGAAGTTGAATTCTAGCATATTAGCTATCCCGTGAGCACTTGCAGCACCGAACCTTATAGAACGGAATATGCTAGCTACAAAAGAAGCATAATTTTCTTCTAATTTGCCATCAGTTATTTCGCCCATATCTCTTAACTTTTGAACTAAAAATAGACCAGTAATATCCGCTTTAGCTTCTTCTAATGGGCTATATAGCTCTTTTAGAGCTTCTCTCACAGTACCATTATTATTGATAGTGTTTTTAATACCTAGTCCGTGAGCTACTTCATGAAACATCACGTTTTGGAAAAATGTGGTAAAAGTTACATCTGAAACAATGCTTTTATCTAATAATAATTCTGAAATAGGA
Organism: Bacteroidales bacterium; assembly: GCA_033809015.1. Lineage (GTDB taxonomy): Bacteria > Bacteroidota > Bacteroidia > Bacteroidales > DTU049 > DTU049. The sequence goes on along the minus strand of JAPXMM010000018.1, from coordinate 24,430 downwards.
ATAACAATTAGATCAAATTTTGCTTGCATAACATTCTTTAGTTGTAGCTTACGAGTACCTTTTTTTAGTTGTACTTCTTCGTCATTAGGTAAATTTATAGCTATAGTTTTACTGCCCGCATTGCAATCGCCAGCATAGTAAATAGCATCATATACATTAATATCACCTAGGGAGCCTGGCATTTCTTTTTTATATTCTTCTTTTACAGGTAATGATTTTTGTAATGTTGGTAGTAATTTTCCATATTTTTCTAATTGTTTGCTCCAATCTACATCTTTTATTAATACAAAAGATTCGAATGAAGTTTTGTAGCCAAATAGACCATCTTCATAGCTCTCAATAGGGCCAATGATAAATTCAATTTTTGATGTTTTACTGTCTAACCAAGCCATATCTGATAGTTGATAATCTGAAGTAATCAATGCTTGAGCTCGTAGAGATAAATATTTAGAGAAATTTTTGTCTTTTATTAATGATGCTGCTTGATTTAATAAATTAGCAGCTTTTTGTAATTGTTCTTTAAAATATTCATGATAAAAAATTGCCTTTAATTTACCATTTTCATCACGTCTAATCATAGTATATTGAGAGGTTTTATTAGTATCTTGCCATTGTTCGAATTCTTCTTTTGTCATATCTTGCGGATAAAAATTAGCTCCAGCAGGTTTAGTGCCATAACCATTAATAAATGGTTTGTTATCGTTTAGTCTATCCCAAGGTCCATAATTGATATAAGCATATTGTCTCAAAGTATCATTAGTGATAGTATCCATCAATTTTTTATCACCAAAAGCTTGTTGCCAGAATAATTCATCCATTATATTTGCAGCTTCTATCATTAATTTAAGTGCTTGTTTTTCTGAATCATTTAGCATAGATAAATCTGTTTTTAATTCGTAAGAAGAATATATAGCTAAAGAATCTAAAGATAATCTTGCCTGCTGATTATCTGTTTTCTTTTTGCATGCATTACTAAATAATAATATTGCAATCATAGGAATTAAAAAAATTTTTGATTTCATAATTATAATTTTTTAAAAAATTTCAGCAAAGATATATAATTTTAAAGATAAAATGAATATAAATAAGTAAAATTTTATGAAAATTATTCTACTTTAATAAAAACATATGTGATAGTCCCTATCTGCTCTTCTGGGGCATTAGGATCACTTGAAAATTTAGATTTCATAGCAGCTTCTTCACATTTTTTCCATAAAGCAGAGTTGCTAATAGTAGTGCCGAAATAACCAGCTTGTGCTTTGACAACATTGCCATCTTTATCAACCCATATTTTCACTACTACTTTACCTTGATCATCTTCTGAATAATCTGGTTTAGGAATATATTTAGCTCCACGTCCTGCAAGAGAATAACCCGGTCCTGAGCCGCCGCCACTGCCAGGTCCTACACCGCTGCCTGTACCGCTGCCTATGCCACTTCCAGTACCACTACCAGAACCAGTTCCCGATCCAGTACCTGTTCCACCACCACTGCCACCTTGTCCAAATTGGAATTTTTGAATTCGCTGATCTAATGTGGGTTGGACTGGTTGTTCAGGTTCTACATTTTTTGGTTTATCTTTAGTAGCAGTTTCAGTATAATCTACTTCTTCATCAGGAATAGCTACATATTCTGTAGAAGATTGTTGAATGGTTTTATTAATGACTTGTTGGATTTCTATTGGTGCACCGCCGCCACCACCACCGCCTAGATCTATTTCTATACCTTGCTCGGGAGGAGGAGGTACAGGAACTCTAAAACCTAAAATCATCAATAGAGCGACTATCAATATACCAACTAAAATTGTTATAGTTAAAGAAATAAGTTTATTCTTTCTTTCTTCCATAGCTTATTTCTTTGGTTGAGTAGCTAAAATAGCTTTATGAGAGGCATTTAAGCTTTCATTTATTTGATTTACTATATCTATAATATTTACTACAGCTTGCACAGGAACAGTAGCATCTGCATTAATGACAACAGACGCATCGGGTGGACTTTCTTTTAAACGTATTGTCATCTGCTCAGCTAATTTCAGCTCATCTACAGGAGTGCCGTCAATATAATATTGTAATTTCTCATCAATATAAATTTTTACTGGTTTAGCAGGAGCTAACACACGTGGAGATGTACTAGATGGCAATAAAAGTTTTATCGCATTAGGACTGATAAGTGTAGATGTTAACATAAAAAATATAAGAAGTAGAAATACTAAATCAGACATAGTAGTATTATTCATTTCTACTCCAACTCTATGTTTTGGCTTTAGATCCATAATTTTTTATTTTGGAGGTTGTTGTAGAAAATCTATGAATTCTGTAGCTCTAGCCTCGAGCATATATACTAATCTTTCGATTCTATCTACTATAATATTATATAAAAAAGTAACTATTATACCGACTATCAAACCAGCTACTGTTGTTATAAGTGCTTCATAAATTCCTTGGCTTAGTAGAGAAATATCAATATTATTGCCAGCATTTGCCATATTAAAAAAAGCTCTAACCATACCTGTTACTGTACCTAGAAATCCCAAGCTAGGTGATATACTACCTATCGTTGCTAAAAAAGTAATTCCTTTTTCTAATTTTGCTATTTCTAATTTACCCTCATTTTCTATAGACTCACTAATATCATTTAATGGTCTACCTAGGCGGCTAAGTCCTTTTTCTATCATTCGAGATAGAGGAGTATTAGTACTCTGGCATAATGCTAAAGCACTATCTTTTTTCCCTTCTAAAATATAATTTTTTAGATTGCTCATGAATGTGGGATTTTCTTTAGCAGCTTTTCTAATAGCTAAATAACGTTCAAAAAATATATATATTGCTATTAGTAAAAGAACTGCTAAAATTATCACTATTACACCACCTGCCTTTGCTAATTCCCAATATGGTAGTTTCTGATAACCTTGTACTGGGGCTACTTGTTGCGATAATTGTTGCAGTGAATCTGCTGCATTTTGCACTATTTGTAAGAATATCATAGTTAATTTTTTTGTAAAATTAATTAGTTTTTTATTAATCAAAAAAATTCTTTATATTTGCAAAAAAAAAATATAATATCTTGGAAAGGAATTTAATCAAAAAGTATGCAATCACACGAATGCTTAGGTATGCTTCTCATCAGTCTGATGAGAATATTATTAGAATGATAGATATTGCTAATAAGTATTTCATCAAAAGTGAAAAAGTAAGATGGGAAGCTGAGAAAATTCGTAGAATATTTGTAGAACATCAGCCAGGTGCTCAATTAGCAAAAAATACTTTTAGTCGAATCTCTAAACAAAGTTTAGACTGTGTTATTCAAAATTTCTTTATTAATGCAGCAGTTATCGGCAGACAAAGGCAAGAACAACTTAGAAAAGAACTAAATATTTGGTTGCCATGGTTTTTTGTCATCAGTCCTACTGCTAGATGTAATCTGACTTGTGTAGGTTGTTATGCTGGTAATTATTCTAAACAAGAGGATTTATCTTTTGAATTAGTAGATCGTATCTTTAACGAAGCAAAAGATTTAGGTATTTACTTTGTTACAGTTTCTGGTGGAGAACCTTTTATGTGGCCTCATTTACTAGATATTATGGAGAAACATCATGATATGTTTTTCCAGATTTATACTAATGGCACTTTAATAACTAAAGATGTTGCTAATAGATTAGGGAAGTTGGGTAATGCTGCTCCTGCCATATCTATTGAAGGATTCGAAAAAGAAACTGATGCACGTAGAGGCGAAGGCACCTTTAAACGTATTATGGAGGCGATGGACAATCTACGTAATGCTGGCGTACCTTTCGGTTTTTCGGCTACTCCCACTAAACTTAACATTGAAACTTTAATGTCTGATGAATTCATAGATTTAATGATAGAGAAAGGTTGTTCCATAGGTTGGTTTTTCCAATATGTACCTATTGGCAGAAAACCAGATGTGAGCTTGATGGCAACACCAGAACAACGTTTTAGACTTAGACGCAGATCTATTGAAATACGTAATACTAAACCAATTTTTATTGGTGATTTCTGGAATGATGGTCCATATGTGGGTGGATGCATCTGTGGTGCTAGACAAGCAGGCTACTTTCATATTAACTGTCATGGCGATGTAGAGCCTTGCGTATTTCTACAATTCTCAGTTGATAATATTAAAGATAAAAAATTAATTGACGTCATTCAATCTCCATTTTTCAAAGCTTTCCAAGAAGCTCAACCGTATAGAGAAAATAATAATTTACTCACACCTTGTGCTCTGATAGATAACCCACAAGTGCTACGCGATATAGTTACTAAATTTAATGCTAAACCTTCATATAATAGTAGTATGGATGTAATAACTAATCCAGAAATTATTTCTTTTTTGGATAATTATACTAAAGAATATAGAAAACTAGTAGACCCTATCTGGGAAAATGATTTGAAATTCAAATACAAAACATGGAAACAACGTTGGACAAATAACTAATTTGTAGCAGTAGAAATATTTTTACCCAAGGCTAACTGATAGCCTGCTGAAATAGCCAATAAAACTGAAGTCATAGGATGAGTAATAGGATTATTAGTAATGGCAGTAGCCATCAGTGATAAACCAAACAATAAATAAAATGGATTAATAGAAAATTTAATCTTTTTATTTTCTAATTTGACAACAGGAAATAAATACCAGTAGATATATAAAAAAAAGCCAATAATACCATATCTCCATAGATAAAGGATATATTCGTTTTCGGAAAATAATTTCATAGTGTAAAAAAAGTTTTTATACGGTCCATAACCTGCTATTGGTTTTTCGCTCCACATATTTAATAGTAATTTCCATGAATCTAATCTGCCCCTGACAGATTGATTTTCTGCTAAATATTCTTCACCTTCTACAGTTATATTTTTAAAAAAACCAGAAAAATATGATATAGATTCTTTACTCACCAAATCTAAAAATAACATTATCAAAATTGTCGAGGCAATAATGATAAACATATATTTTATAGGTTTATGATAAGATATGAAATATATTATTGTTATCACTAGAGAAATGGCCAAGGCAGTGCGAGATTGGCAAAGTATTATAGCTAAAATAGACAAAATTAAAAATAACCAGTGAGTCCACTTGAGATTTTTTAAATTTTGATGGAACATAGAAAATAAAAACCAACAATAATAAAATAAAAATATGATAGCATTAATATTAGGATTACCTCCAGTACCTAACATACGTTTAGCTCCAGGAGCACCTAAAGAATTTTTTCCAAAACTAGCCCATTGTATACCTGAAGGATCATACAATGGCTCTACTAAATCATGAAAATGAAAGATATTATAATATTGAAACAAATTCAAAACAAGTAATGCTACAAAAGTTATTTTAATAAACATGTCAAAACTATTTGCAAATTTTTTAAAATATGATAAAGCTATTATAACAATTACAGCAAATTTTAAAATTTTATAAAATTCATATAAATCATTAGTAGCTACATTATCGTGATTTATTAACATAGAGATAGCTATCCACAATGACAAAATAATGAAAAAGACAAAAGATCGTGGAATAATTCTATTTTTATCAAAAACTATCAATAAAATAGCAAAAGGAATTATAAAATCTACAAATCTACAGTAAAAAGTAAAACCCAAATTAATAGGTGGCAAGAAAATATCTGTTATAAAAATAAGATAAAATAATAGGGCATAAAATAGTGGAAAATCAATCTTGATATTAAGTTTATTCATAATAATTAAAAAAAACTGTGAAAATTAATAATTTTCACAGTTTTATTAGCATCAAATTAATCAAAGTTTGAAAAAAATTTTAAATTGGTACCTCGAGCGGGACTTGAACCCGCACGGCCATAAAGACCACAGGATTTTAAGTCCGGCGCGTCTACCAATTCCGCCACCGAGGCCTAGAGCGGAAAACGGGACTCGAACCCGCGACCCCAACCTTGGCAAGGTTGTGCTCTACCAACTGAGCTATTTCCGCTTTTTTTTATTTTTCTGTTTGCAAAATTAATGCTTTTTTTTAAATTGCAAAATTTTTTATTAAATTTTTTCTAATTTTACAGTAAAATGTCTCATAATAGGAGCTTCCTCTATAATGCGATAACCGTGCTTTATTTGATCTCGTCTATTAAAGACAGCTTTTACTACTTCACCTACATATCTCATATGATCATTAGAATATACTCTTCTTGGTATAGTCAATCTCACGAGTTCTAGTGCTGGATAACGATCTTCTTTAGTTATAGGATCTCTATCTGCTAAAAGAGTACCTATTTCTACTCCACGTACACCACCTTCTAAATAAAATTCTACTGCTAAGGTTTGAGCTATATATTCTTCTTTAGGTACATAAGGCAAAAATTTCTTAGCATCTACAAAAATAGCATGACCACCAGCAGGTTTTTGATAAGGTATACCAGCTTCTTCTAAAATATCACCTAATATTTTCACTTGTTTGATACGATAATCTAGATAAGTAAATTCTGTAGACTCATCCAATCCAATAGCAAGAGCATTCATATCTCTACCTGCCATTCCACCATAAGTTACAAAACCTTCATACATTATATTAAAAACACTAGTAGCTTCCCAGATTTTTTCATCTCTCATGGCAATAAAACCACCTATATTTACTAAACCATCTTTTTTAGCACTCATAGTCATGATGTCTGCATAGGAGAGCATTTCTTTTACAATTTCTTTTATAGTTTTATTTTCATAACCTTTTTCTCTAGTTTTAATAAAATAAGCATTTTCGGCAAATCTAGCACCATCTATGACCACTAATTTATTAAATTTATTTGCTACTTCGCGAACTTGTCTGAGGTTTTCCATACTTACAGGTTGTCCACCAGCAGTATTATTTGTAATAGTAACGATGATAAAAGGAATCTTTGATGCTTCATTAGTTTCTAATACTTTTACTAATTTATTAATATCAACATTGCCTTTAAAAGGATGTATAATATCAGTATCAAAAGCTTCATCTATGGTACAATCTATCGCTGTTGCGTGTCTATATTCTATATGTCCTTTTGTAGTATCGAAATGGCTATTACCAGGTATCACATCACCAGCTTTTATGAGAACAGAAAATAATACATTCTCTGCAGCCCTTCCTTGATGTGTAGGCATGAAATATGAAAATCCAAGAATTCTTTCAATAGCATTTTTTAAATTATAATATGAAGAAGCTCCTGCATAGCTCTCATCACCTAACATTAATGCTGCCCACTGTCTATCACTCATAGCTCCAGTGCCACTATCTGTTAATAAATCTATTATAGTATGCTCTGCAGGCAAACTAAATAAATTATAATGGGCTTCTTTAATCCATTGTTCTCGTTCATCTCTTGAACTCATCTTAATAGGCTCTACCATTTTGATTTTGTAGGGCTCAAAAAATACATCTTTCATAAATTTATTTTTTTGCAAAATTAATTTAAAATTTATACTATATATCAAAATATTTATCATAGTGTAAAATTATTTTTCAGAAATACAGTATTTTTGCAAAAATTTAATTTTATGTATTGGCGTATATATATTGTGATTTCTTTGCTATTGTCTTTTGTATTGATTTGCTATGCATTTTTTTCTCATCCACCACAAATCAAGAAAAAAAATTGGTATTATATATGGTTGATACTTTTATCTATTATTATAATTTCCATTTTAATTTTAATATTTACTAAAGTAAATTCGGGATTTTCTACAATAATAGGTACGATTTTTATATATATTTTAATATTTTCATTTTTTTATGCTATCATTCATCTTGTTGGTTGGTTTTTTAAAAAAGAGAATAGATTAAAAATACAGAAATTTGCTTTTAATTTTGCATTTATAATATTAATAATAGCAGTAATAGGTAATTTGTTTTATTCTAATAGAGTTGTTCTCAAAAATTATAATCTTTATTATGAAAACTTACCAGAGAGTTTTGATGGATATACTATAGCACAAATATCAGATTTACATCTCGGCTCTTTCATAAATGATCATAAACTAAAAATAGCTGCTGATAAGATTAATAAATTGCAGCCAGATATAATAATTTTTACAGGTGATTTAGTAAACTCGAGTATGAAAGAAATAAAACCTGAGTATGTGAAGCAATTGAAAAATATGCATGCACCTATTAAGCTCGCTATACTTGGTAATCATGATTATCACGACTTTCATAAATTTAGCCATTACTGGGGAAATAAACCATTAGAACCTAAAATTGCCCTTTCTGATTCTATAACTTTGATATTAGAGCAATGTGGATTTACAGTATTGAGAGACAGCATTTATTATGTTAAAAAAAATTTTGACTCAATAGCATTCGTAGGACTAAATAATTATGGCAAACCTCCCTTCACTGTTTTTGGGAATATTTATAAAGTTTTAGATAAAGCTCCAAAAAATTTGTTTTCTATTATTTTAGTTCATGACCCATTTTATTGGTCTGAAGGCTTATTTGATGAATTTCCACTTACTCTATCTGGTCATACTCATGGTGGACAATTTGGATTTTTTATTAACGAACAATTAAGACTATCACTAGCTAGTATTAATGGTAAAACTGGAGGTTTATATCCTAATGGGAATAAGAATAATTTGATAATAAATACAGGGTTAGGACACGTGGGTGTTAACTTTCATCTTGGTTTCTCATCTCAAATAGCAGTCATCAAATTACATAAAAAATGATAACTCATATTAAAACAAATGAAAAAATAATATTTTTGACAATAGATGATGCTCCTACCTCTGAATCTACACCACAGACTTTAGAAATTTTAAAATATTATAATGTAAAAGCAACTTTTTTTTGCATTGGAAAAAACATAATAAAAAATCAAAATATTTTTGAAAAAATTTTAAAATATAAACACTCTATAGCCAATCATTCATTTTCTCATCAAAATGGATGGAGGACAAATACAAAAAGATATATTTCTGACGTTAATAAAGGGAAATCATTGACAAATAGTAATATTTTTCGTCCTCCATATGGTAAGATTTCTCCGTTACAATATTTATATTTGTATAAAAAAAATAAAATAATTCTATGGACAATGATGGCATATGATTTTGATAAAAAAAGAAATTTACAAAAAGAAAAAAAATTATTAGAAAAATATTTACAACCTGGCTCTATCTTTATATTTCATGATAATCAAAAAGCTATTGATAAAAAAAATATATTGCTTCCACATTTTATAGAATTGGCTCTTAAACGGGATTTTCGTTTGGAACTTTTAGATAAATATATATTATAATTGTATCAAAAAAATTATAAAATAAAATTAGACGTTTTAGTAATAATTAAATTGTTATTAAGAAAACAAAAAAGTCAAGTATATTTTTTAATTGAGTAATTTGATATGCTAAGAAAAAATTCTATTTAAAATTTTTCTTTGATAGTAGCTGAGTAGAGCAAGGCTTGTACCGAAGCTATACACATAAAAGGTACAAAAGAAAAGTTCCTGTTCGGTAAATGTGGTAGTGCTAGAGCTGTAAATATATTAAGAGTTATTCTTGTAAAACAAAAATATATAGGAAAATTTATTATTTAAACACCTAATTCAATTATAATAAATATAAAATATTATTTAAATTTGTAAAAAATAAGTTTTATGAAAAAGTATATTGCAATTATTTTAGTTTCAATTTCTATTAATTTTCTTTATAGTCAATCAAACATTAATCTAACTGCTTGGAATGTAAGTAAGTTATATGTTAATGGTCTCACTGATAATAGTAGAGCGGATTACCTAGCAAGATCATTAGAAAAATTTGATTTAGCCGTTTTTGCTGCATTTTCTTCAGAAGAAGGATATGGGTATGTGATATATACTAATTTACAGAGTATTGGGAATATCATTGATTATATTAATCAAGCATTAACAGGGTATGAAGTAACTAAAAATGATACTATGCAATTAACAAAAGATTTATATTTACAAATTTATTCTATGAGGAATAATATAAAATCACATGATATAAAGAATCAAATGCCTCAATATATACAATTAGGGCCTAAAAATGATTTATCAGTGCAGTTGTATGAACTAGCAAAGCAAATATGGATAGAGAAATATCCAGAGGCGAAATGAATCGTTAAAAAAGAATTGAAAATAGAAAGATTTGAGAAAAGGACTTGATAATAGGATAATTTTATGTTTAATATTCCATGATATTTAATATTTCAACTTTATCAACTTAAAATACCGCTCCCACGCCCACCTATCGTGCGATGACAGGTTCAATAGTCGCCCAATATCTGATTCTACCTTATCTTTCAAATACTTATTCATCACTACAAACCACATTAGGTAGTTCTGTAGATACTTTGTGGCTACTCCTCTGAATTTCATCATCCAAACTAAAAAATCTGTAATCTTTTTCTCTGCTACATTTACGCTATAAACAGCTAATCCTTTTGTCTTACGTCTAACTAATACCTTTTTACTAGGTGATTCTATCACTGCTTGCTCGAACTCATCGTTTGGCTTAAAACATATCAAATTTTTCTCTGATACTCTTCGTTTTAGTTCTTCTTTTATTTGACTATTCTGAACTCTATTTTCTCCAGTATGTTTGAAAAGCAAATTACCTTCTCTATCTGCCATCACTAATACAGCAACGTTTGGATGAACAGTATTCATAGCTTGCTCTTTTTCTTCTAAAGTTTTATATTTTCGTCCTTTCTCTGAATATTGCAGCAATAGTTCGTCAGTTTCTGTTATACCAGAGAAGTTAATTCCTCCTTCTAATCCTTGAATTGCAGATAAAATCTTATGTCTCCATTTAAAACTTGTTGGTAGGCTAATGCCAACTTCTTTAGCACAAGCTCTTAGACTTTTTCCCTCTAGCATACATTTTAGATAATCTAGCATAAGGTAATATTTATGGGAGTAATAAACTATCGATTTTGCAGTTTCTCTGAATCTGTAACCACAACTTTTGCATTTATATACTTGCCTGCCATCACTCACACCAGCTTTAGTTACATATTCGCAATCACATCTGGGACAAATAGGAGCAGTAGATAGAATCTTGATTCTCTGATAATCTAATGCTGTTAATCTATTCTCATTGAGGAATTCATAGAGATTGTCTAGGAATTCACGCTTGCCCTCTTTGGTCAGAGCCAGCATCTTTTGTATGTTTTCAACTGTATATTCCATTGTATATTCCATAATTTTTACTTTTTACAAAATTAGTAAATATATTTAACATGAAAAGTTAAACATAAATATTAGGTTTGTCGTGTAACATTATAAAAACTTTATAATGTTACACGACATCATTTGATAATAAACCTCTTTTATACTCATCCACGCACACTACCTTTTGTCCTCTATAATTATTTTATATCTTATTAATCCTTTTGAATTATTCTCTTTTGAGTTTTACCACTATCATTATTTCTCTTTATGCTTTTCCCACCATTTTATAATTGCAAATCATTTAGTGAATTTTGATTTTTAATTAAAATTTTTTTAATAATTTATTGTATATTTGCATTAATTTTTTATTAAAAAAAAGAATACTTTTAATGAGAGATAGATATGATCAAAAAAAGATTTATATTTATTGAAATAAAGTTATGAATTATGTATCATTTATTTAAAAAATATTTAAAAAGACATTGATTAATTTTAATTAAAATTATGGCGGACGTATATACAAAGGAATTAAATGAAGAGCAATTAAATGCTGTAAAATATTTAGATGGACCAATGATGATAATAGCAGGTGCTGGTAGTGGAAAAACTCGTGTACTTACTTATAAAATTTTATATTTATTAGATCATGGTTTCAAGCCAGATAATATAATGGCTCTTACATTTACTAATAAAGCTGCTAATGAATTAAAAAGTAGAATACATAAATATGCTGGTGATAAAAAGGCTAGAGCTATTGCTGCTGGTACTTTTCATAGTGTTTTTTCTAAAATTATTAGAAAAAATGCTGAATTAATTGGACATACTAGCAGCTATACTGTCTTTGACACCGAAAACACTAGAAGTTTGCTAAAAGATATCATTAAAGATATGAAGGTCAGTGAGAGGCATAAGGTAGAACTAGTGCAAACTCGTATGTCTCAAGCTAAAATGATGCTTATAGACCCGTATGATTATGCCGAAAATCAAGAAATGATTATTGATGATACTAAATTTGGGCAACCTCATGTCGTTGATATTTATTTAGAATATTGGCAGAGGTGTAGAAGGATGAATGTATTAGACTTTGATGATTTACTGCTTTTCACGTATAAAATTTTTAATAATTTCCCTGAAATACTTAGAAATTATCAAGATCAATATACTTATGTTTTAGTTGATGAGTATCAAGATACTAATTATGCTCAATACGCTATTATGAAACAATTAGCTGATCTCAACGAGCAACTTTGTGTCGTAGGTGATGACTCACAAAGTATTTATTCTTTTCGTGGTGCTAATATTGGTAATATTTTTCAGCTAAAACAAGATTTCCCTAATTTGAAAACTTTTATTCTTACTCGTAATTATAGATCTACAAAACGTATAGTAGATGTATCTAATAATTTAATTAGTTATAATAAGGCAAAAATTGAAAAAAAAATAGTTACTGATAATGAGTTAGGGGAGCCTATTGCTATATTAACTGCTGATAATGAGCATGAGGAAGCTCGTAAAGTTGTTAGTAATATTTTTCAGGTAATTCAAAATTATCATTATGATTACAAAGACTTTGTTATTTTATATCGTGTAAATGCACTATCTCGTGCTCTAGAAGATGAGCTCAGGCGTTTGAATTTACCATATCGTATTTATGGTGGTATGTCTTTTTATGAAAGAAAAGAAATTAAAGATGTATTAGCTTATTTTAAATTTATTTCTAATCCAAATGATATAGAATCTTTTAAACGTATAATTAATTTACCACCTCGTGGCATTGGTAATACTACTGCTCTTAAATTACAAGAAGCTTTTTATACCAATAGTGATTTGCCTTTTAGTACATTATTATCGCATATCGATGAATATGATTTAGATATTAGTAAGCCTACTCAACTGCGAATAAAAACCTTTCATGCTTCTATGGAAAAGTATAGACTAGTATTGGATCAGTTAGATGCTTTCACTATGGCTAAAGCTATTATTTATGAAACTGGTTATTACAAATATGCTGAAGCTGATAGTCATGAAAGAGCAGAAAACTTAGATGCTTTATTATCTGGTATTAGGGATTATACTGAACATTTCGAGGAAGAAAATGATGGTATGTTCCCGACACTCCAAGATTATTTGGCAGTTATTTCTCTCATCACTTCTAATGATGATATAGACGATGATAATGTGATTTCTCTCATGACTATTCACAATGCTAAAGGATTAGAATTTGATAATGTGTTTGTTGTAGGTGTAGAGGAAAATGTCTTGCCTCATTTCAATAGTTTGATGGATGCTAGAGCTATAGAGGAGGAGAGACGTACATTTTATGTAGCTATTACTAGAGCTAGGAAAAGGTTGTATATCAGCTTTGCTATGACACGTTTCAGTAAAGGAGTTGTCCGCTTTAATGAACCTAGTAGATTCATTTTCGAGATGGATAATGAACATTTCAATGCTCAATCTCAAAAATTATTTCTCAATGGTAAATATCAGCAAAAAAGTTTACCAAATAATTTTAATCGAAATCAAAATTATACTAAAAAGTCTAATAATGATAGGCAAAAGAGACTACCAGAAAAAAATGATATAGATACTAAAAACAAAACTTTTTTCCTTGGTATTAAATTGCTTAATAAATTAAAAGTAGGAATGGTAATAGAGCATAATAAATTTGGTATTGGTAAAATAATTAATATTGAAGGTAATAATTCAGAAGCTAAAGCTGTTGTAGATTTCGAAAATGTTGGCAAAAAGCATATTATTCTTAAATTTGCTAAAATTAGAATCCTTTAATATTTTATTGTTTTTCTTTTTCAAAGATTTGAGCATTGCTTATTTTGCTATTTTCTATTTTTATTTTTACAAGTGTTATTTTTTTATGAAATCCATAATTACCTGCTGCACCTGGATTAATAAAAAGCCATTTATATTTTTTATCATAAATTATTTGTAATATATGTGAATGTCCAGCTATTACTAGATCAGGTCTATAGTCTATAATCTTTGTTAGTACATCTTTTTGATATTTATTTGGATGTCCGATTATATGTTTTATATAAATTTTTACCCCTTCTCGCTGAAAAAATAATTCCTCAGAAGTAATTTGCTTTATCTGGTTATCATCTATATTACCAAATACTGCATAGGTAGGAGCTATTTCTTTCAGCTCTTTTAAAGCTTCTAAGCTACCAATATCTCCTGCATGCCATATTTCATCACAATCTTTAAAAAAATCTCTTAATTCTTTTGGTAGACTACCATGAGTATCACTTAATATTCCTATTAACATTTTGAAATCGATAAAAATTACTTTATTAACAAAATTAGAAAAAATTATGTAAATATTTATTTAATTGTATAAAAATTATTAATTTTTATTAAAAACAATCAATTATATATATATTATTTATCAATAAATACATATATATAAAACAATAAAAATTATGTTAAAATAATTTTATTGAATTTTGTAGAAATATAATTAGTTGTAAATCAATATATTAGTAAAGTATATAAGAATATTTGTAAAAATGGCAATTATTAAAAAAATAAATATTATCAATAGTATGATAAAAAGTTATAACTTTGCAAAAAGCAAAAATAAAAAAGCTATGACAGATTACAAAAAGATTGTTGATGATTTTATGGTTAATGTAATAGCCAGAAATCCAGGTGAGAATGAATTTCACCAAGCAGTTAGGGAAATTGTGGAATCATTAATCCCTTACATTGAGGAACATCCCAAATACAAACAAGCAAAAATATTAGAGAGAATGGTTGAACCAGAGCGAGTGGTGTTGTTTAGAGTTCCTTGGATGGATGATAAAGGTGAAATACATGTAAATAGAGGATTTAGAGTAGAAATGAATTCTGCAATTGGTCCTTACAAAGGTGGATTACGTTTTCATCCCAGTGTTAATTTGAGTATTATGAAATTCTTAGCTTTTGAACAAGTATTTAAGAATTCTCTTACTACTCTACCTATGGGTGGCGGTAAAGGTGGTTCAGATTTCGATCCACGTGGTAAATCTGAAGCAGAAGTTATGCGTTTCTGCCAATCATTTATGACTGAACTATACAGATATATTGGTCCAAACACTGATGTACCAGCAGGTGATATTGGTGTAGGTGCTCGTGAGATTGGTTTTCTCTTTGGCCAATATAAACGTATTAAGAACGAATTTACTGGTGTTCTCACTGGTAAAGGTTTAGAATATGGTGGTAGCGTCATTCGTCCTCAAGCTACAGGTTACGGGGTTGTTTATTTTACTCAAGAAATTCTCAAAACTATTGGAATGGATATAAAAGGTAAAACAGTTGCTATCTCAGGTTTTGGTAATGTAGCTTGGGGAGTTGCAACGAAAGTAGCTGAATTAGGTGGTAAAGTTGTTACATTATCTGGTCCTGATGGATATATCTATGATCCTAATGGAATAACAGGTGAAAAAATTGACTTTATGGTAGAAATGAGAATGTCTGGTAGAGATAAAGTTCAAGATTATGCTGATAAATTTAAAGTAGAATTTCATGCTGGTCAAAAACCATGGAGCGTACCTTGTGATATAGCTATACCTTGTGCTACTCAAAATGAAGTAGGTATAGAAGATGCTAAAAATATTGTAAAAAATGGTGTTAAATGCTATGTAGAAGCTGCTAACATGCCTACTACTTTAGAAGCTATGAAGTATATACAAGAAAATAATATTCCTTTTGGCCCTTCTAAAGCTGCAAATGCTGGTGGTGTAGCTGTTTCTGGTTTAGAAATGACTCAAAATGCTATGCATATTAGCTGGACACCTCAAGAGGTTGATAGTAAACTACATGAAATCATGATTAATATTCATAATACTTGCCTAAAATATGGTAAAGAAGGTGATAAAGTTAATTATGTAAAAGGTGCTAATATTGGTGGATTTGTTAAAGTAGCTGATGCTATGATAGCTCAGGGAATTGTTTAATACACTAGCAAAATATTTTAATGAAAAAGCTTTGTGATTTTCACAAAGCTTTTTTTTATTAAAAAAATATTTTTACTTTTGGTGTTTTTTTTGCAAGTAATATAAAATAAATGAAAATAGTTATCCCTAGAGAAGTAGACCCTAATGAAGAGAGAGTCGCTATTTCACCTAAAAATATTTCAAAATTAATAAAATTGAGATATGATGTTTGTATTCAATCTGATGCTGGTTCTAAGGCAAAATACACTGATGAAGATTATTTAAATGCTGGTGCTATTATCGTTAATAGTGCTGAAGAATTGTATTCGATCGCTGACATTGTTTTTAAAGTGCAGCCACCTACTGACCAAGAAATTAATTTGATGAAACCTGGCACTTTAGTATTATCTTATCTGTATCCAGCACTCAATAAGCAGCTTTTAGAAAAATTGGTTGTGAAAGGTATTAATGCTGTTGCTATGGATGCTATTCCACGTATTTCTCGAGCTCAAAAAATGGATGTACTTTCTTCGATGTCTAATATTACTGGCTACAGAGCTGTCATAGACGCTGCTTTTCATTTTGGTAGATTCCTTAATGGTCAAATTACTGCAGCAGGAAAAGTAGATCCTGCTAAAGTGCTAGTAATAGGAACTGGTGTAGCAGGATTAGCTGCTATAGGTACTGCCAAATCATTAGGTGCTATAGTGAGAGCTTTTGATACTAGAAAAGAAACTGCTGAACAAGTGCAATCTATGGGTGCTCAATTTATTACTGTTGATCTTGAAGAAGATGGTTCTACTGAGACAGGTTACAGCAAGGAGATGAGTGAGGCTTATATAAAAGCTGAGTTAGATCTCTTCAAAAAACAAGCTCAAGAAGTTGATATTATTATCACTACTGCTCAAATACCTGGAAAAGAAGCCCCTAAATTATTATTTGAAGATCATGTGAATGCTATGAAACGCGGTTCTGTGATAGTAGATTTAGCTGCTCCTACAGGTGGTAATTGCGTTTTAACTAAAAAAGATGAAATTATCACTACTCATAATGGAGTTACTATTTTAGGGAAAGTCAATCTTATGCCTACTCAGGCTAGCTATTTATATGGTAATAATTTAATTAATTTTATAGAAGAGCTAGGTACTGCTGATAATTTTAATATCAATATGGAGGATGATGTTATCAAACGTGCTATGGTAGTGTATAATAGCAAAATAAATTGGCCTCCAGAGCCGTTACCTGTTAGTGCCCAAAAACCTATTATCTCTAAATCTATTGAGCAAGAGTCTCTGTCTAAAGCTAAAAAAATACGAAAACAATTGATAAATAGTGCAATTTCTCTTATTGTTGTGGGTATTTGTTTG
Organism: Bacteroidales bacterium; assembly: GCA_033809015.1. GTDB lineage: Bacteria > Bacteroidota > Bacteroidia > Bacteroidales > DTU049 > DTU049. Next base: position 6,980 of record JAPXMM010000018.1, on the reverse strand, counting down.
TTTTTCTTAGGAAAGGTTGCTCCTCCAGATTTTATGAGACATTTTACTGTCTTTGTTTTAGCAATATTTGTTGGATGGAATGTGATATGGAATGTAACTCATGCATTGCATACTCCTTTGATGTCAGTTACTAATGCTATCAGTGGGATTATAATCATTGGTGGACTTCTACAAATGCAATCAAATATTACAGATGCTAAATCTATTTTAGCCTTTATTTCAATATTAATTGCCTCTATTAATATTGTAGGTGGTTTTTTAGTTACTTATAGAATGTTAAAGATGTTTAAAAAATAATTCATTTTATGATATCAGCTGAAATACAAACTGCAGCATATTTATTTGCTTCTATATTATTTATTTTAAGTCTTTCTGGTTTATCTAATCAAGAATCTGCTAAAAGAGGAGTTGTCTTTGGCATTATTGGTATGGTAATAGCAGTTGTAGCTACTTTATTGGGGAATATTCAAGGTTATAGTTTTATTATTATTGCGATGCTAATAGCATCTGTAATTGGTATTTTGGTAGCTAGAAAAGTAGAAATGACTGCTATGCCTCAGTTAATAGCTATACTACATAGTTTAGTTGGGTTGGCAGCAGTTTTAGTAAGTTATGGTTCATATATAGATCCTAAAACATTAAATTTGTTAGGTGCTGAAAGAACAATTCATTATGTAGAAATATACCTTGGAGTTTTTATAGGAACTATTACATTTACTGGATCATTTATTGCTTGGGGTAAATTGACAGAAAAGATAACTCCCAAACCTGTTGTGTACAAAGGTAAAGATATTATTAATATATTATTATTAGTAATATCTGTGGTTTTAGGAGTATTTTTTGTACAAGCTACAGGATTAGATGGTATACCTTATCTAGCTATAATGACCGCTATCGCTGCATTTTTTGGTATTATGTTAGTAATGGCAATAGGTGGTGCAGATATGCCTGTAGTTATCTCTATGTTAAACTCTTTATCTGGATGGGCAGCAGCAGCTTCTGGATTTACCTTAGGCAATGATTTATTAATAATTACTGGAGCTTTGGTTGGTAGTTCAGGTGCTATTCTTTCTATCATTATGTGCAAAGCTATGAATAGATCTTTTTTTGCAGTAATATCAGGTGGTTTCGGTCAAGAGGTTAAAACTAGTGCTAAAATCGAAGGTAATATTACTTCTATAACACATGATGAAGCTGCAGAATGGTTAAAAGAGGCTCAGTCTATCGTTATTGTTCCAGGATATGGCATGGCTGTAGCTAAAGCTCAGTATCCTATTCATGACCTTGTGGAGAAACTTAGAAAAGAAGGAAAAACAGTAAAATTTGGTATCCATCCAGTTGCTGGTAGGTTACCTGGTCATATGAATGTTTTATTAGCAGAGGCTAATGTACCTTACGATATTGTCCTAGAAATGGATGAAATAAATCCAGAACTCCCTGAAACTGATGTGGTTTTAGTAATCGGTGCTAATGATACTGTGAACCCTGGTGCTCAAGAAGATCCTTCTAGCCCCATTTATGGTATGCCAGTAATAGAAGTATGGAAAGCTAAAAGAGTTATTGTTATGAAACGATCTATGGCTGTCGGTTATGCAGGTGTAGAAAATCCATTATTCTATAAAGAAAATACTGCTATGCTTTATGGTGATGCTAAAGAAAGCGTTGAAAAATTAAATTCCCTTTTGTAAATATAATTTTTTTATAGACAATACAAAGAGACACATTCGAATGTGTCTCTTTGTATTGTCTATTTATAGATATGAATTTTTATATGAAAACTTTTTAAAATATTTATATCTATCAAATATTAAGCATTTTACAAAATCATATATTTTTTGTTTAAATTAATTAATGATATTTAATTAATTATATTTATAAGTTTTAAATCTTTATTAATATATATTTGATAGAAATATTTTATGAAATTTAATTTTTTATTATTTTCTTTATAATTTAGAATTATAAAAATTTTAATCACAATTTATTGAAATTAATATATCATTACTTATTTTAAACATTTATAAAAACTTAATTTTATTTATTAAATTATGTGTTATAGTTTTATTTATAAAATTCTAAATAAACGATTTTAAAAAAGCATTTTAATAATAGTAATTTTTCAAAAACAAAAAGAGCCTCATTTTTGAGGCTCTTTTTGAAAAAAAATTATTCTTATGAAAAAAATAGTTGATTAGTTTATGATCCTAGAGCAAATCTATAAAATTTAGTAACTTTAATTTCAGGATCAATAGATTTAATATAATCATTAACATTTTTGTCATTTTCCATGATGTATTCTTGGTTTAGAAGAATACTTTCCTGGTAAAATTTATTTAATCTACCTTGAGCGATTTTTTCAATTAGATCTTCTGGTTTACCTTCTTTTCTAGCTAATTCTCTAGCTACATCTAACTCTTTATCTATAACATCTTGAGAAACATCACTTTTGTCAATAGCTATTGGATTCATAGCAGCTATTTGCATAGCTAAATTATGACCAAGCTCTTGAGCTTTTTCTGAAGATTTAGATAGTCCGATTAGAGCACCTACACGGCCATTATGGTGATTATAACCAATTACTAAAGGAGCTTCAATATATTGATAATTAGAAATTTGAATTTTTTCGCCACATTTTCCCATATAGTCATTAATACTTTGCTCTACTGTAAAGCCGTTAATAGTTGCTTTCAAAAGATCTTCTAATGATTTTATTTTATTTTGTAAAGCTATATTTGAAATATCATTAGCTAGATTAACAAATTCTTCATTTTTAGAAACGAAATCCGTTTCGCAATTAAGCATCATGATAATACCAAAAGATTTATCGTCAGATATTTTAGTAATTACTATACCTTCATTGGCAGACCTATCTGCTCTATTACTAGCGACTTTTTGGCCTTTTTTTCTTAAAATTTCTATAGCTTTGTCAAAATCACCTTCAGCTTCTTCTAAAGCTTTTTTACAATCCATCACACCTAACCCAGTGAGATCACGGAGTTTATAAACATCTTTTGCACTAATGTTTGCCATACAATTATTCCTTTTTTCTTGTTCTACGTTGTTTATTTCCTTTTCCTTCTTCTTCTGCGTCTGCAGAAGCTTCCATAACTTTAATTTTCTTTTCTTTTAATTTTTCTTCGCTAAATTCTTCATCTTCTTTTTCTGCATCTTCCATAGCACCTATTCTTTCATTGAGACCTTTTTTCACAGATTCAACGAAACTTTCTAAAATTGTTTGTATAGATTTAGCAGCATCATCATTAGCTGGTATAGGGTAATCAATGATTTGTGGATTAGCATTAGTATCTACAATAGCGAAAATAGGGATATTTAGTTTGCGAGCTTCAGCTACAGCGATATGTTCTTTTACAATATCAACTACAAAAAGTGCACTCGGGAGACGTACCATATTTACTATTGAGCCTAAAGTTTTTTCTAATTTAGCTCTTTGTCTAGCTAACTGCAATCTTTCTCTTTTAGAAATATTAGAAAAAGTAGGATCATTCATCATTTTGTCAATTTGTTGCATTTTTTTGATAGATTTTCTGATAGTAACAAAATTAGTAAGTAATCCACCAGGCCAGCGTTCAGTAATATATGGCATGTTAATACTTTTTGCAGCATTGCCTATAATTTCTTTTGCTTGTTTTTTTGTGCCTATAAATAGTATTTTTTTGCCAGCACGACCTAAATTATAACCAGCTTGATTAGCTTCTTCTAATTTTGCTAGAGTTTTATTTAGATCTATTATGTGTATCCCATTTTTTTCCATAAAAATATATGGAGCCATATTAGGATGCCATTTACGAGTTAGATGTCCAAAATGACATCCAGCTTCTAGGAGTTGATCAAATGTTAATTGTTCCATTTATTATTTTTTTTGTTTACATTCCTTAATTATATCAATTATTGAGTAGCACAATATATATTTTGTAGTCTCAATAATTTGGATACTAAACTTTGATATTTCATCTGCATTAACGCTTAGAGAATTGATTCTTTTTACGAGCTTTGGGTTGACCAGGTTTTTTACGTTCAACCATTCGAGAATCTCTAGTTAAAAGTTTATGTTTCTTTAATATTGGTTTGAATTCTGGATTTTCTTCTACTAAAGCTTTAGCTATAGCTAAACGTAAAGCCTCAGCTTGTCCTTTTATACCACCGCCATCTAATCTACCTTTTACACTATATTGTCCTAATGTTTCAGTTAATTTTAATGGTTGCTCTACGATATAATGTAAAGATAATGAAGGGAAATATTCTTTATAATCTCTATTATTAATAATAATCTCTTGCTTACCATCTTCTACTTTTATAAGACGTATTCTAGCAATAGCTTCTTTTCTTCTACCAGAAATTATTTTATTGTCCATGCTCTACTATTTTATTTTATTAATATCAATGACTTTAGGTGTTTGTGCTTGATGAGGATGCTCTGCACCTGCGTAAACATATAAATTTTTAAAAATTTGTCTTCCTAATCTATTTTTAGGTAACATACCTTTGACAGCATGTTCTACTAAAAAAGTAGGTTTACGTTTAATTATGTCTTCTGCTGATTCTCCACGTTGACCATGTGGATAACCTGTATAATGATAATACATTTTTTGATGAAATTTATTACCAGTTAAAACTACTTTATCAGCATTAATAACTATAACATTATCACCACAATCTACATGAGGTGTATATCCAGGTTTGTGTTTCCCTCTTAAAACATATGCTACTGCAGATGCTAATCGTCCTAAAGTTTGACCAGCTGCATCTACTAATACCCATTCCTTATTGACTGTCTGAGCATTCAAATGTACCGTTTTATAACTTAATGTATCCATTGATTTTATTTTTCAACAATTTTGGTTTGCAAAAGTAATAATTTTTTTTCTAACAAAAAAATTTTATTACAAATCTTTTATTAAATTGAAATTTAGTTCATATAATGTCCTATATAGCTGATGATTTAAAAGAGTAATTTGTTAATAATAGTTTAGTATAGGTAAATATTAATCATAAAGTTATCAAAGAAGTCACAAAGAGTATAGAGAAGTATGAAATTAATACTTAGTTACAAGCATATAAACATAATAAGGGTAGTTGATGAGTTGAGATATAGACAAGAACACTATTATTACTGGGTGAATAAGTGACATTGTGACTAAGCAACTGGGAGATGAGATGAAGATGTGACTTTGAGATGGGGTGATGAAAAAACTAATTGATGGATTTCACTCCTAAACTGCTATGCTATATAAATTAAAGTTTGTAATATAGAAATTACTCTTATGATATAAAATACTTGGTAATAAAGAAGATATGTATTTTCTAAAAAACTCTTTTTCCATCTTTAAATTTAACGATGAAGGCATCTTTATATCCTTTTTGTTTTACATAATTTAAGTTGTCTCGTGCTTGATTAAAATTAGTAAAATGACCATATATATATCTGTATGCATTATTAAAGAAATAATAAGAAATAGAATCAGATGGAAAATCTTTATATACTTTATGATTATTTGTAAGTTTTTCTGTGCTTGATAAAAATTGAATATAATAAACTAATTCACTTGTAACTGCAATAGTTGTGTCTATATCTGCAGCAATTGTTTTCTCTACGAGTGGGTAATTATCTATATTTATTATATAATCGGCAATAGCATTAGCAATATTATTAGCTACCTTTTTTTGATTATCTTTATTAGTAATCCATGCTCTATCTTGTTGATTGGTGATAAATCCCATTTCTATAAGTATAGAAGGCATAGTAGCTTTATAGAGAACAAAAAAAGGAGCTTGTTTTATTCCTCTATTCATAAAAGGAGCTACTTGTAAGGTGCTACTAGTAACTTTATCAGCTAAATTCAAGCTTTTATCGAGAAATTGATTTTGATAGAGAGAGAAAGCGATATATCCTTCAGTTGAGTTAGGGTCTATGCCATCGTAGGATTCTAAATAATTATCTTCGTAGATAGCAACTGAGTTTTCTGCAATAGCAGTTTCTAACCAAGCTTTTACTTTAGCATTTCCCATTACATAAACCTCATAGCCACTAGGTTCAGGAGATTTAGAAGCATTTATGTGAAAAGAAACAAAAAGATTAGCATGTTTCTTATTAGCTATGCGTGTACGCTCAATCAAAGGTACGAAAATATCTGATTGACGAGTATATATTACCTGTAGATTATTATATTTATTCGTTAAAATTTTACCAACTTCTAATACCATTGATAGAGTGATATCTTTTTCTCTGACATTGCCATATATCGCACCGGGGTCTTTGCCACCATGTCCAGCATCTAATACTACAATATAATTTTGTGAAAATAAATTAGAAAATATATTTATTAAAAATACAATTATTAATATTTTTTTCATTTAATTTTTTACAAATTCTTTAATTACAAAATTAAAACTAAATAATTTAATATCAAAATAACTAAATGAGAATTAAATTTTTAACAATAAGAGAAATTAAAGTTTAAAGAAATTATTTGATACTAAAAGGCTTTTAATACTAAGGAACATATTATCCCAGTTAGCTCTAATGTCATCTGGAGTAAACCATTGTACTACTTCGATTTTTTCTTCTTTTTGTGGTATGAGTGGTTGATTTTCTTTAGCTTTCATACTGAACCAATGAGTTTCTTTTAAGTATGCTTCATTATTAGAGAAATAAATATGAAGAGTAGGGTCTAATCTTTTAATAAGTGTGAGGTCGCAAACGCCAGTTTCTTCACACACTTCTCTGATAGCTGCTTTCTCGTCACTTTCTCCAAAGTCAATTTTCCCTTTTGGTAAATCCCAAACACCATTTCTTAAAATGAATAAAATTTTATCCATAGTTTCATTAAAGACTACACCACCTGCACCTAAAACGACTTTGAATAAATTATAAAATTTAATATAAAAAGATTCTAATTCATAGCTAATAAGAATCAGCTGTTGATAATCATCATTATCAGAGAAATCTTTAAGAGTATCTA
>JAPXMM010000017.1:0-26632 GCA_033809015.1 Bacteroidales bacterium | reverse complement strand
ATTTTGTATTATTAGTAGTGATGAGCCCTTTTAGTTCACAATGATTAGAAATAGCTATTACTTCATTCTGACTTAGGAAAAAATCTATTGGAACAACTATGCAACCTATAGAATATATTGCAAAATAAGAGAAAATATATTCGATGCAGTTAGGTAAATAAATAGCAATTTTATCACCTTTTTTATAACCAAGATCTAATAAGCTATTAGCTAGTCTAAAACTACTTTCTTTTAGTTGCAAATAATTATATTCTTTATCATTAGAAATAAAGGCGGTTTTTTCTCCATATTTGTCCGCTGCTTCGATAATTAATTGTCTGACATCTGGTCTGGTTTCCATAACTATAATCATTTTTTTTAGTATTGCAAAAATAGTAAAAAAAAACTTTATAAAAATGTGTAAAAATTTTTTACTGAAATATTAGTTTATTTAGAATAGTTTCTAAATATACAAATAAATTAGATAAAACATCATTATATTTATACATAAAAGTGTAATATTAAGATAAATAATTTTTTTGTTAATTATTAAAAAAATCATATTTTAAAAAAATTATTTTTTCAATTTTGTTTGTTTTTACATAAAAATTTTTATACCTTTGCAAAAAAACATATATGGATATATCACATATAGAGCACATAGGCATTGCTGTAAAAGATTTAGACGAAAGTATAAAAAAATACGAAGAATTATTTAATATAAAATGTTACTCTATTGAGGAAGTAAAAGATCAAAAAGTAAAAACAGCTTTTTTCAAAATAGGACAAACCAAAATAGAATTATTAGAGGGTACAGATCCTGATAGTGCTATATCAAAGTTTATAGAAAAACGTGGTGAGGGAGTACAACATATCGCTTTTGCAGTAAAAAATATCGAGAACGTACTAGAAGAATTAAAAAATAAAAATGTTCAATTAATAGATGAAAAGCCTAGGAGGGGAGCTGAAGGACTTAGTATAGCTTTTCTACATCCTAAAAGTACTGGTGGAGTATTAATTGAGCTATGTGAAAATAAAAACGATTAAAATAATCAATATTCATGTCAATAGAAAAAAAAATAGAACAATTATTAGAAAAGCGAAAGCAAGCTTTATTAGGCGGTGGTCAAAAGCGAATAGAATCGCAACATGCCAAAGGTAAATTGACAGCACGCGAGAGAATTAACATTTTACTAGACGAAGGCTCTTTTGAAGAGTTTGATATGTTTGTAACTCACCGATGTACAGATTTTGGTCTAGATAAGGAACAATATTATGGTGATGGCGTTGTAACAGGTTATGGCACTATAGATGGTAGATTGGTATATGTTTTTTCTCAAGATTTCACAGTTTTTGGTGGCTCCTTATCTGAATCCTATGCTCAAAAGATTTGCAAAATCATGGATTTAGCAATGGAAAATGGTGCACCTGTAATAGGTATTAATGATTCTGGTGGAGCACGTATCCAAGAAGGTGTGCGTAGTTTAGCTGGATATGCAGATATTTTTGAAAGAAATATTTTGTCGTCAGGTGTGATACCTCAAATAAGTGCTGTCTTTGGTCCCTGTGCTGGTGGTGCAGTGTATTCTCCTGCACTTACTGATTTCATCGTTATGTCTAAACAAAATAGTTACATGTTTGTTACTGGTCCTAAAGTGGTAAAAACAGTTACTGGTGAAGTAGTAACCGATGATGAGCTAGGTGGTCCAAATGTACACGCTTCTAAATCTGGTGTTTCTCATTTCGTCGCTAATACAGAAGAAGAAGGTCTTTTGCTTATTCGTAAATTATTTAGTTATTTACCTTCTAATAATTTAGAAGATCCTCCATTTGTAGACACTAACGACCCAATTAATAGAATGGATGATTATTTGAATTTCATTATCCCAGATAATCCAAATAAACCATATGATGTCAAAGAAGTAATAACACGTATAGTAGATAATGGGGAGTTTCTAGAAGTACATGGACAATATGCTCAAAATATTGTCGTTGGCTTTGCTAGAATGGGTGGCATGAGTGTGGGAATAGTTGCTAATCAACCCAATTATTTAGCTGGTGTGTTAGATATTAATGCTTCTCGTAAAGGAGCAAGATTTGTGAGATTTTGTGATGCTTTTAACATTCCTATCATAACTTTAGTAGATGTACCAGGATTTATGCCAGGTACTACTCAAGAGTATGGTGGTATAATTGTTCATGGAGCTAAACTACTTTTCGCATATGGTGAGGCAACAGTTCCTAAAATTACTGTTACTTTAAGAAAATCATATGGTGGCGCTCATGACGTTATGGGTTGTAAACAATTAAGAGCAGATATTAATTATGCATGGCCTACAGCTGAAATAGCTGTAATGGGTGCTAGTGGTGCTATAGAAATACTTGAAAGAAAAAATATCTTAGCTATTCAGGATGAAGAAGAAAGAAAAAAATATATAGAAAATAAAATCAACGAATATACTGAAAAATTTTGCTCTCCATACGAGGCTGCTAAATATGGTTATATTGATGATATCATAGAGCCTCGAAATACAAGATATAGAATAATAAGATCTCTAATGTCTTTATCTACTAAAAAACAAAATTTGCCACCTAAAAAACATTCTAATTGTCCATTATAATTGTGTTATTATGAAAAAAATAATTTTATTTATTACACTTTTATTATTTGGAGTTACTATTTTTTCACAAACAATAGCTGATATTAGGATTAATGAATTGTCTGCTAATTATAATGGTGATTTAATAAATCCTTTAGGTAATAAAAGTCCATGGATAGAGCTTTATAATACTTCTCTAGTTTCATTAAATGTGGGTACTATGTATCTAACTGATGATAGAGCAAATCTGAAAAAATATCAATTGCCTAAAAGTAATGAACTTAATATATCTGCTAATGATTTTTTAATCATTTATTTAGATACTACCAAACATTTTCATCCTACTGTAGCTCCTTTATCTACTGAAACTGGTTATTTAGCATTAGTATTATCTGATGGGAGAACAATAGTAGATTCTTTGATTTATAATCCCAAATTAATAAAAGATGGAGAGTTTCTCAGCCGAACTATTGATGGATCGGGTGATTGGAAGATCACTGATATTAGTACACCATTACTATCTAATGATATAAAAGTTTATGAATCACCAGATGAAGTAGTAAAAAGATTAGATCCATATGGTATCGGTATATCTATAATCTGTTTTCTTATTGTGATTATCATTTTGATTCTTCTTTATTTATCATTTTATTACATATGGAAAATTAAAATGCCTGTGGCAAAAACTAAAAAAATAGAAATACAAAAGGAAGGTGAAGACTTCAAAACTGTAATTATTCAAAATGAAGAAGAAATTAGTGGAGAAGTACTTGCTGCTATAGGCACTGCCCTTCACTTATATCTACTAAGTATGCATGATTACGAGAATGGAATTATTACAATAAAAAAGGTTACAAAAACATATTCACCTTGGAGCTCTAAGCTCTATAATTTAACACCAACCCCACAAAAAATTCATTTACCTAAAAAAATAATTTATGAAAAAAATAGACCTAACAATTAATGGAAATAAGTATAGTGTAGAAATAGGAAATATTGATGGAAATCAAATAGAAGTAAATGTAAATGGTACTTTCTACAATGTGGAATTATCAAAAGATATAGAAATACCTAAAACCCCAACTTTGGTATCTACAGTTGTTAATAAAGCTGTTAAAGAAACTATACCAGAACCTGCGGATAGTGTATCAACTAGACAAATTAAATCTCCTTTACCTGGTGTAGTATTAAATATATTAGTGAAAGAGGGCGACACGGTTCAACGTGGACAAAATCTTGTAATTATCGAAGCTATGAAAATGGAAAATGAAATCAAAGCTGATGGCCCTGGAATAGTAAAACGAATTCTTGTTAATAAGGGAGATACTATCAGTGAAGGTCAAACTTTAGTAGAAATAGGAGGTTAGTATATGAATTTTTTAGATTTTGTTGTTAAAAATTTAGAGAAATTTCTAGAATATACTGCTTTTGCTAATATGAGCTGGGGTAATGTCATAATGATACTTTTTGGACTTTTTTTCATTGCTTTAGCAATTATCAAACAATATGAGCCTTATTTACTTATACCAATTGGTTTTGGTATTATTCTAGGTAATATAGCGTCAGTACCTGGCTTGCAAATAAGCATTTACGAGGAAGGTAGCGTTTTAAATTATCTTTATTTTGGTGTAATAAAAGGCATTTATCCACCATTAATCTTTCTAGGTATTGGAGCAATGACTGATTTCAGTGCATTACTGTCTAATCCAAAATTATTTATTATTGGTGCAGCTGCGCAATTAGGTATTTTTGGTGCATTAATATTAGCTCTTTTATTCGGCTATACACCCACTGAGGCTGGTGCAATAGGAATAATAGGTGGTGCAGATGGACCAACAGCTATATTTTTAAGCTCTAGATTGGCTCCGCACTTAATAGGAGCTATAGCTATATCAGCATATAGCTATATGGCACTAGTACCTGTCATTCAGCCTCCAATAATGCGTGCTATGACTACTAAAAAAGAAAGAACTATACGTATGAAACCACCACGTGCTATTTCTAAGAAAGAGAAAATATTATTCCCTATTTTGGGAATTTTGCTCACAACATTAATAGTTCCGTCAGGGTTGCCTTTGTTAGGAATGTTGTTTTTTGGCAATTTACTTCGTGAAAGTGGCGTTACACGTAGATTAGCTGAGACTGCTAGTGGCCCTATGCTAGATATTGTTACTATTTTGATTGGCTTGACTGTAGGAGCTTCTACGCAGGCTTCTACATTTCTGACGGTTAAATCTTTAGGTATTTTTGCTCTAGGTGCTTTATCTTTCATAATTGCTACTTTCGGTGGTGTTCTTGGTGTTAAAATTATGAATTTATTTATTAAAAAGCCAGAGAATAAAATAAATCCTTTGATAGGTAATTCAGGTGTTTCTGCTGTACCAGATGCTGCTCGTGTATCTGAAATGATAGGGCTAGAGTATGATCCTACTAACCACCTTTTGATGCATGCAATGGGACCTAATGTAGCTGGAGTGATAGGTAGTGCTGTAGCTGCTGGTCTTTTGTTAAGCTTTTTAGCTTAATTGTTTTTGAGAATTAAATTATATTTTTTTTAAAAAGAACATTCTTTTGAATGTTCTTTTTTATTTTTTTCATATTAAAATTTTTATATACATTTGCTTATAAATATAATAATTATGATTTCGATAATAATGGGAAGCTTTTCAGATTTTGATATCATAAAAAAAGCTATTGATACATTAGCTGATTTTGACATTGAATATGATGTAAAAATATTGTCGGCACACAGGACACCTGATGAGACTGCCAAATATGTGAAAGAAGCTACAGAAAAAGGCACTAAGGTTTTCATAGCTGCTGCTGGTATGTCTGCTCATCTACCTGGTGTAGTAGCTGCTAATACCATTGTACCAGTTATTGGAATTCCGATTAATGCTAGTTTACAAGGATTAGATTCTCTACTATCTATAGTACAAATGCCATCAGGCATTCCTGTAGCTACTGTTGGAATTAATGCTGCTCAGAATGCAGCTTTGCTAGCAATACAAATATTAGCTACTAGTGATGATATTCTTAAGAAAAAACTCATGGACTACAAAAATAAATTGAAAGAAAAAATCGCTAAAGATCAAGAAGAGTTAAATAAAAAATTAGATAAATAATTTTGTATGAGAAAAATAATATTATTCCTTGTTTTATTAATAATGTCTTTTAATGTGCTAGAAGCACAATTTAGCTATGAGAGTGCATCTACATTAGGTTATGGTAATAGTGCTTCAGCGGTTCCTGGCTTTTGGTCTGGAATGATGAATCCTGCTGGGTTAGGTTGGTTAGATGATCATCAATTAGGGATTAATTATTATAATAGATACATCTTAAAAGAACTTGGCTACAGGGATATAGCCTATGCTCATGTACTAAATGGTGAGTCTGGCACTATATCAGCTCATATTTCGCAATTTGGTGCTAGTTCCCTACTATACAATACTTTTTCTGTCGGTTATTCCAGGGTTTTTGCCGATAGAGTGGCTGCTGGTTTAGCAATTAAGTATTTTTTGCTCACTTCTGATCAACCAGAATATTCTGGCATAGGTACTATAGGCTTCGATGCAGGACTGCAAATAAAAATTATTGATAATTTATATTTCGGTACTGTTGTTTCTAATTTGAATCATTCTAAGCTTGGCACTTATGGTTATGATAGATTGCCCATAGTAGGTTCTCTAGGTTTTATGTATCAAATAGCTAAACAATCATCGTTAATGGTCGATATAGTAAAAGAAAGTGATAAAAAAGCATCTGTTAGATTTGGTACTAATTTTTCTTTTAATGATAAATTATATGTAAGAGGTGGTTTTCAAACAACACCTTCGCGAGTGAGCTTTGGTGTAGGCTATAGAATTACAAACTTCATTATAGATGTGTCTAGTTCCTGGCATCAGACATTAGGCTTTTCGCCAGCAATTTCTATGAGTTATGCATTTAAAAAAGAACGTCAGCAACCTAATATAATATATTAGTAATGAAATTAAAGTTATTTACATTTTTTATTTTCTTTTTATCCATTTCATTTCTGTCTGCTCAAGTAGTGATAGATGAACCAGAAGACATAGATGAAATACAGCAAAATATAGAATATATTGCAGAGGAAAGCGGCTCAGAAGAAGTAGATTTTAGCGAATTGACAGAAAATCTTAAATATTACCTCACACACCCTATTAATCTCAATAATACTAGCATAGAGGAATTACGTAATTTAGGATTACTCTCAGATATTCAAATTGTTAATTTTTTCGATCATATTCAAAAAAATGGTAAGCTTTTGAGTATATATGAATTGCAATCTATCGAAAGCTGGGATTTAGAAACTATTGACAAGATTTTACCTTTTGTTAAAATAAGTGACGCAGGAGTATCTCATAAATACAATTTTTCAGAGGTTATGAAAAATGGAAATTCTCAACTTTTTATTCGTTATATGAGAACTTTGGAAGAGCAAAAAGGTTATTCAGATATTGATGACTCCACTTTGGCAGCACATCCTAACAGCAGATATTTAGGAAGTCCATATAAACTATACACTAGATACCAATTCAAATATTATAATTTAGTAAGTTTTGGTTTTACTGGCGAAAAAGATCCTGGCGAAGAATTTTTCAAAGGTACGCAAAAGCAAGGATTTGACTTTTATTCAGCACATTTATTCGTGCGTAATGTAGGTCCATTCAAAGCTATTGCAATAGGAGATTATAATTTGCAAATAGGACAAGGACTTACTATGTGGACTGGAATGAGCTTTGGTAAAACTGCAGATGCTGTTTTCACAAAGAGAAATGCTAATGGTATTAGACAATATACCTCCGCTGATGAAAATAGATTTCTTCGTGGTGTTGCTTTTGATGCAAAAATTTCTAAACGTTTCGAAATATTAGGTTTTTTAAGTTATAAAAAAATTGATGCAAGTGTAGAAGGTGATACATTAAACTATGAAGATTATGTGATATCTAGCATAGTAGAGACTGGTTTACACAATACCGTTTCCTCATATAGCAAAAAAGATGCTATAAAACAATTCATCGGTGGTGCAAATTTTAAATACATTTCATTAAATAAAAGACTTCATATAGGTGCTACTGCTTATACTACTATTTTAGATAAACCTTTAGGCTCTCGTGATGAACTTTATAGAATGTTTGAATTCACAGGTACTCAATTAAATGTGGCATCAATAGATTATAGTTATATTTGGAAAAATTTTAATATCTTTGGTGAAGAAGCCTATTCGTCTAATGGTGGCATAGCTACTATCAATGGTATAATGGCTGTAACTGACAAAAATTTGTCTTTTTCTCTATTACATAGATACTTTGAGCCTGACTATTTTGTGTTTTATGCTTCACCGCTGCAGGAGGGTAGTAAGGTAAGTAATGAACAAGGCTTATATTTTGGTGTAAATGCTAACCTTACTTATAAATTAAATCTCACAGCATATTTTGATATGTTCTCTTTTCCTTGGCTTCGCTATAGAGTAAACGCACCTAGTGATGGCGTAGAGACTCTTCTGCAACTTAATTATAAATTTAATAAAAAGAATTATGTCTATTTTAGATATAAACACGAGACTAAAAGCCTTAATAAGGCAGATGTATATGTAAATAGATTGATAGAAACCAATAAGGATAATTTCAGATTAAATGGCACTTTTCAATTATCACCATCTTTTAAATATAAATTTAGAGTGGAATATGTAAACTACCGCAAAGGTAATGATTATAATCATGATGGTTATGCAGTATCTCAGACTCTATCTTTCAAACAAATCCAATTGCCTGTTTCCTTTCATTTCACTTTTGTCTATTTCGATACATATAGCTATGATGAACGCATTTATGGTTACGAAAATGATGTATTGTATGCTTATTCATTCCCTAGTTATTATTACAAAGGAGCGAGATATGTTTTTAATATTAAATATACTATTAATAAATATTTAGATTTTTGGGCTTATCTGGCTCGTACAAATTATTTCGATAGAAATGTCGTCAGTAGTGGCCTAAATGAGATCAATGGTAATCATAAAACTGACTTACATTTACAAATTAGAGTTAAATTTTAAGTTTATAAAAAATTTATTATTATTAATTGTAATATGTTTTTTGAATTAGGCTTTTAATTAATATCTAAATAATTATTGTGAATGTATCATTAATAAATATATTTCTTAATAGTGTAATTTTATTTTTAATAAAATTTTCTTATAAAATCGTTCTCGTATATCTTTGTAAAAATTGATTCGGAATTTGTGGTATGAAATTACCCCAATATCCAGCATTATGAGCTCCCGAACTATCCCATTTTTCTAATAAACTTTTCATTAATCTTTTAATATAATAATGAATGCGTTCAATAGTTTGAGATTTTATAATAGTATTTATTTTTAACAAATTTATATATATTTTATGATATTCATTAAAATAGTCAAGTAATTTTATTAATAAATAATAGGTTAGTATTTTATTACTAAAAAACACTTATAAAACTTTGTAATATTATTTTTAACTTTGCAAAAATTTTTATTTATGACTATGACTAGCTATGAAATTAGAGAGAATTTTTTAGAATTTTTTAGGAATAAAGAACATGTGATAGTACCTAGTTCACCTATTGTTGTGAAAAACGATCCTACGCTAATGTTTACTAATGCGGGGATGAATCAATTCAAAGATATTTTCCTTGATATTCAAAAACCAAAATATAAACGAGTAGCCGATACACAAAAATGTTTAAGGGTTAGTGGTAAACACAATGATTTAGAAGAAGTAGGATTGGATCATTATCATCATACAATGTTTGAAATGCTCGGTAATTGGTCTTTTGGTGATTATTTCAAAAATGAAGCTATTCATTGGTCTTTTGAATTACTAACCGAGATATATGGAATTGACAAAAATAATTTGTATGTTACATTTTTCGAGGGCGATGCTGATGAAAACCTTAATGAAGATATTGAAGCTAAAGATGTATGGCTGCAGCTTTTACCAGCTAATCATGTTTTACCTGGCAATAAAAAAGACAATTTCTGGGAAATGGGTAATGTGGGACCCTGTGGTCCATGCTCGGAAATACACATAGATTTACGTGATAATGAAGAAAAAAATAAAATTAATGGTGCTACTCTAGTAAATAAAAGCCATCCAGAAGTTATAGAATTATGGAATTTAGTTTTTATTCAGTATAATAGAAATGCTGATGGATCACTAGCTATGCTACCACAAAGGCACGTAGATACAGGTATGGGATTAGAAAGATTGACTAGGGTATTACAAAACGTAAATTCTAACTACGATACAGACCTTTTCCAACCATTAATCAAAAAAATTGAACAATTAGCTGGCATACCATATAAAGCTGATTCACAAAAAGATATCGCTTTTAGAGTAATTGCAGATCATGTGAGAGCAGTTAGCTGTGCGATAGCCGATGGTCAGCTCCCATCAAATGTGAAAGCTGGATACGTAATCAGACGTATTCTCAGACGTGCTATCAGATATGGATATCAATATTTGAATATTACTGAACCTTTTATTTATAAAATTAGCCAAACTTTTATAGAACATTATCACAAAATATTTCCTGAATTAAAAAAACAAGCTGATCTGATAATAAAAGTTATTAATCAAGAAGAAATTACCTTCCTCGCTACTCTGGAACGTGGTATTAAACTTTTTGATCAATACATAGAAAATCATAAAAATAACAAAATTATTGACGGACAGTTTGCTTTTGAGCTTTATGATACATATGGCTTTCCTATTGACTTGACTCAGCTCATGGCAAAAGAAAAAGGATTGGAAGTAGATATTACAAAATTTGAAGAATTTCTTAATCAACAACGTGAACGTAGCCGACAATCTTCGCAAATAGATACTGAAGATTGGATAACTATTAATGATGGAGAGAGCGAATTTGTAGGTTATGACACATTAGAATGTCCGGCACAAATCATTAAATACAGAAAAGTTGTCCAAAAAAATAAAACTTTCTATCATTTAGTTTTAGAAAAAACACCATTTTATGCTGAAAGTGGCGGACAAGTGGGAGATACTGGAATTATTTATTCTAATAATGAGACTATTACTATTCTTAATACTATCAAAGAATTTGGTCAAATAATTCATATTACAAATAAACTTCCACAAGATTTACAATCTATTTTTATAGCTAAAGTAGATATAGAAAAACGCTTGGCTACAATGAGAAATCACTCTGCTACACACCTACTCCATTATGCTCTTAGGCAACTTCTAGGACCACATGTCGAGCAAAAAGGATCTTTAGTTCATCCTGATTATCTCAGATTTGATTTTTCTCATTACGAAAAAATTTCTCTTGAGCAATTAAATGAAATAGAAAAAATAGTAAATAAATTAATACAAGATAATTATCCTTTGGAAGAACATAGAAATTTACCTTATCAGAAAGCAATAGATATAGGAGCTATAGCATTATTTGGTGAAAAATATAATGATAACGTACGAATGATAAAATTTGGTGATAGTAAAGAACTCTGCGGCGGTACACACGTAAAAGCTACTGGTGATATAGGCTGCTTCAAAATTGTAAATGAAACTGCTGTGGCTTCAGGCATTAGACGTATAGAAGCTGTTACTGGCATGAAAGCTATTGAAACTTTCCAAGAAACTTTTAATATTGTTTCTGAAATAAAAAATATATTAAAAACTAATAATCCTCTGGAAAGTGTTGAAAATTTGATTGAAAAAAATAAGGAATTAACTAAACAAAATGATGAACTATTAAAAGAAAAATTGAATAATATTGCTCATAATTTAATAGAAAATGCAGAAAAAATAAATGATGTCTTTTTTATAGGAGAGATTATAGATTTGCCCCCTGATCAATTACGTCAGTTGTCTTTTATAATTAAAACATTTAATAAAAATATAGTAGCCGCCATAGCAGCTAATAAATCTGACAAAGCTAATGTATCTTTTGTCATAAATGATGAGGTAATTAAAAAATATAATTTCAATACAAAAGATTTAATAAATATCGCTGCTCCGATTATTAATGGCAAAGGTGGTGGACAACCTAACATGGCTATTATGGGTGGCGAGAATAAAGGAAATTATCAAACTCTATTAAAAGAAGTGAAAAAATTCATTATAGAGAAAGCGAAAGTATAATAAACTTTTATAAATAAAATTTTGATATTTAAAATTTTAATTTAATTTTGTTTAAACTTAAAAATTATTTTTATGAAAAAGATTAACAATTTATTAATTTTTAGTGTAATAGCTATAATATTGTTGTCATGTGACAACAAAAAAGATAATACTGCACCAGTAATCACTTTGAAAGGATCTGCTGATACTACAATAGTACTTAATACAACATGGACAGACCCAGGTGCTACAGCTATCGATGATGTAGATGGTAATGTACCAGTAAATGCAAGTGGTGTTGTAGATATAGATTTAGTAGGCACTTACACTATTACCTATAAAGCTTCAGATGCTGCAGGTAATATATCTACTAAAACTCGTACTGTAAGAGTGAGAAATACAGCCGATATATGGGCAGGTAGTTATTCTGTTACAGATAATAGTAATGGTACACAATACACATATACAGATAATATTTCTATTTCTCAAACTCTAAATAATTATGTAAACGTAAATAAATTTCGTAATTACATAAATGGTACAATTATGTTTCACTTTACGAAACCTGATTCCCTTAATGCTAGCATAATCTTAGATTTTCAATATTTAACCTGTGGTGATCCTTTTATTAATAGGATGTTCTATGGTACGGGACAGATAACCTCACTCAATAACAAAACTTTTGAAATATATTTTAGTGAAAATGATGGTTCATCTACTAAAACTGGAGTAGAGTCTTACCAAAAAAATTAAATATTCATATAGTGTAGTATGAACCAAAATATTCTAAACTATATAGGTAATACACCTCTCGTAGAAATAAAAAAACTAAATCCATATTTCCCCGATGTGAGGATATTTGCTAAGGTTGAGGGACAGAATCCTGGTGGGTCTATTAAAGATAGACCAGCATTATTTATGATAAATGAAGCAGAGAAAAGTGGAAAATTAACAAAAGATAAAACAATAATAGAAGCTACTAGTGGCAATACAGGTATAGCATTAGCTATGATTGCTGCTCTTAAAGGATTCAAAATTAAACTTTTCATGCCGGAATGTGTTTCCTTAGAAAGAAGAAAAATTTTAGAATCCTATGGAGCTGAATTAGTCCTCACGCCAGCTGCTGAAAATACTGATGGAGCTATCATTAGAGCAAAAAAATTACTAATAGATTATCCAGATATTTATTTCATGCCAGATCAATTTTCTAATCCAGCAAATCCTTTATCACATTATCAAACTACAGGACCTGAGATTTTGGAACAGACAAATGGTAAAATAGACTATTTAGCAGTAGGAATAGGCTCTACTGGCAGTCTAATGGGAACAAGTAAATTTTTAAAAGAAAATATTCCAAATATTCAGATTGTAGCCATAGAACCTGTTAAAAAACATAAAATCCAAGGGTTAAAAAACATGGAAGAGGCAATAGTCCCTTCTATATTTGATCCATCAGTTATAGATATTCATTTATATGTAAATGATGAGGAATCTTTTGAATATGCAAGATTATTATCACTAAAAGAAGGATTATTTGTTGGCATGTCTGGCGGTGCTGCCTTATCTGGATCTATAAAATTAGCAGAAAAAATTAAAAAAGGAAATATAGTAACAATATTCCCTGATAGAGGTGATAGATATCTGAGTACGAATCTTTTTGCATCATTTTGTAGTAATTGTCCACCATAAAAATTTTTTTATTTCATAGAAATATGTAATTTTGCAAATGGAGAGATGGCAGAGTGGTCGAATGCGGCGGTCTTGAAAACCGTTGTTCGTTTCGCGGACCGGGGGTTCGAATCCCTCTCTCTCCGTTTTTTTTATATCCTTATTTTCTAATTTTAAAATATTTTCTTTCTATTATTTTTATACTTTTTAATAATAGATGTATAGATGAAAAATTTATTTTTTTATTTTTATATTCGCTGGCTTCGATATGCCCTATCGGGCTACTCAGCCAGCGAAGCTCGTACCGAAGCCACTACTAATGTTGTCAGAACCGCAGATTTCCGGATGACTTGTAGTGAGCGTAGCTGAACTAT
Organism: Bacteroidales bacterium; assembly: GCA_033809015.1. Classification (GTDB taxonomy): domain Bacteria; phylum Bacteroidota; class Bacteroidia; order Bacteroidales; family DTU049; genus DTU049. The sequence continues at coordinate 12,865 of JAPXMM010000017.1, read as the reverse complement.
TTAAATGATAGACTATGATTTACTAAATAGTTTAACATTGTTTAAAGTACTTTAAACAATGTTATTTGTGTATATTTGTGTTCATTTGAGGAAAATAATTTAAGTTTAATATAGTTATTTTACTTAAACCCTCAACTCATCAACTAATCAACTTTTCAACTCCTAAACCAATCACCCAGTCACCTCGTCTCCCAGTCACACATTCACCCTCTCTCCAATTTTGTAATATTAAGTACTTTCCCAATAAAAAACTCCATCTTTGAAAATCATAGCATCCATTGCTAAGCAAGAATGCACAGGTATTATTGCTAAATGATCTCCTAAATTTAAGTTTTTTATATATTTTTTATCCATACAAATAATTCCATGTTCTTGAGATAAACTTTTCATATATGCACCAGGTATTAATGTTATTTTATCTAAATCCCAAGTACCCACTAGTCCATATTTTACGATACCTTCGTCAATGATACTATCTTTTGATAAGTGCACTGCTCCTCCATGTATTATTAATTCGGATCTTTCAGGATGCATAGATATAATAGGTGAATAGATAAACGCAGCTATTTCTTCTAAAGAGCAATTACCATGTAGATATTGCATAGCATCATAAAATACAAAATTTCCAGGTCTGATCTCATCTACATTAGTCAATAGCTCTTTATTATAAATCCTCAATGATGGTGTATCACCTATCGAGAGTATAATAGACCTATCTATCATGCTTTCTATCAATCTTTTAACTTTTGATAGATTGTTAATATTTTCATAATTCAATTCATATAATTGCTCGTCAGATACAAAATTATAAGCTTCTCCGAAATGAGAAAAGATACCATAAAATTTATCAGTCAGCTTCTTTTGCATTGTCTCTGCCACAATCTCATAAATCTTGTCATCCTGTTCTATATCTATCCCACTGCGATGATATCCGCAATCTATTTCTATTGCAAAAAATAATTTTCTATTGTCTAGATAAGGGACTAAATGTCTAAATGCTTCTATGGAATCTATACTTACTATGAAACGATCTAAATAATCATCATTTAAAATAAAATCTAATCTATCTAAACTGTAAATATTTATGGGAATAGCCATAAATATGTCATTGATAACATCATTAATATATCTATACGTCATCTCGATAGATGAAGTAGTAATGGTAGAAATACCAAATTGCTCAAAGATATATGACACTACTTCTGATTGATGTGTTTTGTAATGTGGCCTTAACCTTACATCCCACTCAGTAGCTTTGGTTATAATATTTGAAATATTTTTTTTAACTTTTTTGTTATCTATTATTAACTTTGGTGTATAGGGATATAAAAAATGTTGTTCTTTCATATTTTAGGGTTTCATCAATTACTTTAGAATTCAAAATTAAATAATTCTATTTTTATACTATTGGCATATGTATAACTGCTCCTTTATTTTGTAGATCATTAATTATGTGATTAATAAAAGGATGTGAACTCAAAATATCTACATTACCAACTAAAAATAATAATTCTCTAGCCCTCGTGAGAGAAACATTCAACTTTCTATCAACACTATTCTCAGCATTCATAGATTGTGATAATTCTAAATATTCCATGTTATTAATGGCAAAAGAGTAAACAATAATATCACGTTCAGAGCCTTGATATCTCTCTACTGTGTCTATAGTTATGTCATTAATTAAAGGATTTAGCATAGATTTAATCAAAGCTATCTGAGATCTATATGGAGTAATGACACCAATAGAATAATCGGGGAATTGACTTTTTAAAGATTTGATGAGTTCTACAACGATTTGAGCTTCATATTTATTTGTAGGAGAATAGAACGAAGTCATATCTATAGGAGTAGAAATGAACATAACTCTATCAATATGCTCTGCGCCATGATCTATGCTAGATGGCAAATTATATGTTTTAGTTAATGGTGATTTTTGTCTTTCTGTAGCACTAATTAATTTTTTATCATAGAAAAGTTCGTTTACATATTTAGCAATATCATCGTGCATCCTATGATGATATTTTAACATACAATAGCACTCGTCCCATCCTTTATTTATAGCATTCTTTTTTAATCTAGTAAACAATGGTTCACTGAAATCATCTAATTGTATTTGCTTTAGTATATCCATTGAGATACATTTGTCATTTACATTATTAGAACATTTTTCCCCACTGTCTGATAATGGACATAGATTATAATTAACATATTCACAATCAAAAGATAAATCTGCTTTTTGAGATTTATCTTTTTGCAAAACAACAGCAGGTAGTTGATTTTCATCACCTATGAGTATCCATCTTTTTGTCTTAGACAAAACTGCTGCCAGCTCATATTCTAATATTTGAGTAGCTTCATCTACTATCAGTGTTTCTGGTTTGATAGCATCTAAAATGGTTATATGAGAATTAATGAATGATAGAGTAGCAACGAATATTTTATTTTCATTTAAAACATTGTTTAATTCGGGCAAAATATTATCGAGTTGATCTATGTCTTTGGCAGATTCTAATTGATTTTTTACTAAATCTTTATTAAGCAATATATAAGTGATAGATTGGTTATCGAGATTATAACAAATCTCATCTACTGCTCTACGCGTATAAGCTACGATTAGAGTTTTATTTTCATTCAGAAATAGATTTTTAGCAATAGCAGTGAGTGTTTTAGCAGTTTTACCAGTACCTGGAGGTCCTTGTATGAGAAAATAATTTTTAGCATTTAGAGCTTGCTTGACTGCTAGATTTTGAGAACTATCTAAACCATCTAATTTACAAATTTCTAAATTGTTATTTTCGAAAGTAGGCTTTTGCAATCCTAGAAATAAATCTGCAAAATGTTCATCCTCATTAGATATCAGATAAAACAAATTGCGAAGGCCATAATTATAGTTATGAAACCATCTATCTGACTCAACTATCCATATAGATTTATTAGTAAAAATTTTTTTTGGAATATATTTATTAGCGATGCTAAGCTCTACTTCGCTTTCATTCATTCGCACGATATAGCCTTTCAATAACTGTTGAGTTAAAGGATTATGATTTTCGCAATTATATGGATACAAAATTATTATATCTTCTTCTCTAAGTCTAGTAATGGATGCATCCTTGTTATCTAATGTAAATATTAAGTGATTATCATCAGTAAATGTATTAAACGTCAGTGGACCTAATACTTCAAACTGATTAAATTTTTTATCAATAGTTTTTTTCCAAATATTTGCATAGCCCCATTGAGATTCTTTTATTAAACTTTCCCATGCATCATATACATCAGGATTTCCTATTTTAGCACACATAAGTTCTCGATAGATGAAGCGTACATTCCCCCAGAAATATGCATTTAACAATTTATTATTAGCAATTTTATTTATAGATTTATGTAATAGATCTATGTCATTATACATAAATGTTTGAGAATCGCTTAATTTCGTTTCATTTTTGCTAAAAATAGAAATAGTAAGTGGAGTAGAATTATCAGAGGCTTTGGGTAAACAATTGATGAGTGATGAAAAATCACCTTTTGCGTAATCAATATGATTTTTCACAATATTATTACGAGCAAAAAGAACTTCTTGTATTAACATTAGCTGACGCTCCTCGGCATTATCACCAAAAGTAATGCTACGTAGATGATGCTCCTCTGCTCCAGGATAAGCCATTTTATAGAATAATTTTTTATCTGGATAAGTGCTACGAAATAGCAAATAATAACATATCAATTGTGCATCGTGAGATTTTGTATATAAATAACTTTTATTCTTCGGTTTATGCGATTTCAATTCATATATATTAGCACTATTGCCTTTTTCAGTAAATGCTAATGCATCCATTCTGCCTTGCAATCCATAAAAACGACTGATATAAAAAGGTTCTAAATACATTATAGAGCTTTTGTCTCTTTTGATGCTTGGTAACATTAATTCTAAGCCAGACAAATATTCCTTTTTAATTATTTCAATTAAAAAATCTATATTTACAGTTTCAGTGTTATTATACCAAAATAATAATTCAAAAATATTTTTCCCAATGAAATTTTTATAAGCTTCTAGCAAATTAGCTTCTGACACTTTATCATTAGCTATATACACATCAAAGATTTCTCCTAATAAATTACCTATGAGAATACTTTGTGTTTTCTGTGGGTTATCGATATTGACAAATGTCCTAACTATCGAATAAATAGGAATTATATTTATAAAATGCGGATATGAATTGTGAAAAATATGTACATCGCTCACATCTCTCACATCTATTATGTAATCTGGATACAAAACTATTAGTGTGTCTGCAGTAGAATAATATTCATTACCTTTCAGAAAAGTGCAATTCTGTATGAAAATATCTTGACCATTGTCAAGTATAGATTTATATTTTGTGAGATCTGGGTATAATAAATTATTTTTGCTGTGATCAAATAAATGGACTATGATCTCATCTATAGACAACCCATCTGTGCTAAGTGTTTGTAAGGTCAGCAATAATTGTCCATTTTCATAATTAATATCTTTGATAATTCCTCTCAAATGACATAAATTTTGGTAATTAGTAAAAGGTTTACGCACAATCTGAGGAATAGAATTATCGAGTGTCGGATTTATCATTGAATATAAATATGATTGCTGTGATGCATCTGCTCGTATATTGTCAATGATAATTTGAAATTGATTTTTTAGTTTTAGTAAATCATCGGGATCTAATAAACCAGTTTGGTAGAATTTATTTTTTAAATCTTCATATTGAAAAAAAGCTTCCTGTAGAATGTGATTCTCTGCAAAATCAGTTGGTAAAGCATTTATAATTTCTGAGATATTATAGAATTTCTTATCTTGAGCCATATTGATAGTTTTAATGATATTCTTTTCGATATCATCTATCAGCTGAGCAGTATATTTATTGTTATTCATTTAATTATAGTTTTTTTAAAGAAAAAATAAAATTAATAATAATTTTTGAAAAAATAAAAATTTAATAAAATGATTATAAATTTATAGTAATAAATAGTCAGAACCGCAGATACTTGCTGGCTTCGATACGCCCTATCGGGCTACTCAGCCAGCTAAATAAACGTACTAATTGTCAGAACCGCAGATTCCCAGATGACTTAAATGATGTGCTATGATTTTAAAAAACAAGTAAGAATAATTGTTTAATGTAGCTATTTGTGTTCATTTGTGGAAAATAATTTAAGTTTAATATAGTTTAAAGATTTTACTTAAACCCTCGACTTATCAACTACTACTCCTATCACTCATCACTCATCAACTTGTCTCCCCAATCTCCCATTCTCCTAGTCTCCCCTCGTCTCCAAGTCACCCATTCTCCCCCTCACCCCGTCTCCCTATCAACTTTTATATTTAAAAAAATAATTAATTTCGCAATCAAAATAAGTGTAAAATGAGAAATATGTGGAATGTAGGTAGTGTAGCTACGAATAGAAGGGCAAAAAAATTATTTATTGATGATAAAAGGAATTATGTATTATTAATAATAAATATTTTATTAATTGGAGGAAACTAAAAAATATGCAAAAAAGAAAAATTTATGTAATTATTATTGCTATGATGGTAACGATAAATGTTCATATATGGGCACAAAACTTGGGAATAGGAGCAAATACATTTACACCTGATAACTCTGCACTGGTAGAGATGCGAGGTACTAAGGGTTTACTGATACCACGTATGACCACAACTGAGAGGGGTGCTATATCTTCACCTGCCCAGTCATTATTAATCTTTAACACAACAAGTGTGTGTTTTGAAACTTATATTAATAATCAATGGAGACAAATATGGTGTAATTGTGGTACTCCAGTAATTTATAATGGAGTAAAATACAACACAGTACAAATAGGAGATCAATGTTGGATGAAAGAGAATTTACGTACTACAAAATATAATGATGGTAGCTCAATACCTAATTTAACTGATAACACATCTTGGGGTAATACTACATCTGGTACTTATTGTTGCTATGATAATGATTCATCAAATTGTATAACGTATGGGGCTTTATATAACTGGTATGCAGTAGGAACAGGAAAATTATGTCCAAGTGGGTGGCATGTACCTAGTGATGCAGAGTGGAAGACATTAGAGATATATTTGGGTATGACGCAGGTACAAGCAGATGGCTCAGGGTGGCGTAGTACAAACCAAGGGTCCAAGTTAGCAGGAAATGCAAGGTTATGGACTGATGGTGCTCTAAAACAAAATGTAGAATTTAATTCTAGTGGTTTTTGTGCTTTGCCAGGTGGCTACCGCAATGGAACCTTCTACAGTCTTAGTAAATACGGTTGCTGGTGGTCAAGTACTGAGTACGGTATTAGTGCATGGTATCGTAAATTGGAGTATGATTCCATTAGTGTCTTCCGAAACAGCTACGATAAGAAAGGCGGATTCTCTGTGCGCTGCTTGCGTGATTAACTGTTAGTCCTATTAAAAAAATCAATTGTATTAAAAAATAATAAATATGTATTTCACAGAGTAAATTAAAATATTGAGGGAATTATAAGGTGGTTATGTTCCTTATTCCCTATGATAAAATTATCAGAATAATTGATTCCTAGTTGACTTGTGTTAGTCTAACCAAAATATTTAATTTATAGGTTATGATTTTACAGTAAAACAAACAAAAATAATAATTTAAACTTATCAACATCAACTAATCAACTTTTCAACTCCTAAACCAATCACCCAGTCCCCCATTCTCCCTATCAACTTTTATATTTAAAAAAATAATTAATTTCGCAATTAAAATAAAAAAAATCAAAAATATGTCATACTTATTTACCTCAGAGAGTGTATCAGAAGGACATCCTGATAAAGTAGCAGATCAGATTAGTGATGCATTATTAGATGAATTTTTAAGGCAAGACCCTGAGTCCAAAGTCGCTTGCGAAATACTAGTAACTACAGGATTGGTAATTATTTCTGGGGAAGTGACAACTAATGCTTGGATAGATCATCATAAGCTAGCTAGAGAAATTATTAAAAAAATAGGTTATACAAAAAGTACATATTTTTTTGAATACAATTCTTGTGGCGTAATATCTACATTACATGAGCAATCTCCTGATATTAGATTGGGAGTTATTAAACAAAGACCTGAGGAGCAAGGAGCTGGCGATCAAGGTATGATGTTTGGTTATGCTTGTAATGAAATGAAAAATTACATGCCTATATCCATTGAGGTAGCACATATAATATTGCAAGAGTTAGCTAATATCAGAAAAGAAGGAAAAGTAATGCAATATTTGGGACCAGATAGTAAATCGCAAGTGACATTAGAATATGATGATAATAATATTCCTACAAAAATAAATACTATCGTAATATCTACTCAACATGATGATATCTGGAAAAGTTCTGAAGAAATGCAAAAAGCCATTGGCCAAGATATCAGACAATATCTCATCCCAAGAGTAAAAGTATCTAATGTAGTACCTGAAGAAGTGAGAACACTTTTCGATCAAAATGATTTCAGACTATTAATAAATCCAACAGGTAAATTCACTATTGGTGGGCCTCATGGAGATACTGGATTGACAGGACGTAAAATCATTGTAGATACTTACGGTGGACACGGTGCTCATGGTGGCGGTTCTTTCAGTGGTAAAGATCCTTCTAAAGTAGATCGCTCTGCTGCATATGCTCTGCGTTATATTGCTAAAAATGCTGTAGCTGCTGGTTTAGCAGATAAAATGCTATTGCAAATATCTTATGCTATTGGCATAGCTCAACCAATTTCTCTTTATGTGAATACTTATGGAACTGCTAAAGTGCCAATGAGCGATATGGAAATAGCTGATAAGCTGCTCCATATGTTTGATATTTCACCTTATGGTATAATCAAAAAATTTGCATTAACAAATCCTATATATTTACCCACAGCTTCATATGGTCATTTTGGCAGAGATGTTTATGAAAAAGAAATAGAAGTAAGTGAGCTACATAAAGATGCCGAAAAAAGAATTGTAGATGGACAAACAAGATATTATAAAAAGATAACTTTTTTCCCTTGGGAAAAGCTTGACAGTGTAGATCTGATTAAGAATAATTTTAATCTTTAAAAAATTAAAAAACTGAATTTCTCATAATATATTTATTGCAAAACAAATATATTAATCCAAAATTCATTTATTGAATTAAGCATTAAATGAATAATTAAATTATTACTGTTAATTTATCAGTAATAACTATATTTTTTAAGAATGAAATTTTATTAATTTTAAAGTATTTCTTATAAATTCTTTTTCGTATGTCTATTTAATAAAACAAAGAATCATTTCCCAATGCGATATTTATTCGAGCCAAGAATAAATTTTAAAATTATTATTTAAATACAGAAATATTTGGAAAACTTTATTATTTAAATGATAATTACAATCAATATTCTAGTTATTTTGCAATTTTAGAAGTTCATTAATTTTTTCTTGATAAAAATCAATTTTTTCGGGATGGCGATATTTTAATTTATCATATATTTCTATAGCTTTATCGAAATCATTTTGTTTAGTAAAAATAAATGCAAAAGTTTCACTAACAAAATCTTCATCATCTAATTTAATATTCTCCGTGAGATCGTCAATGTCATCCGGTAAATCTTCTTTAGATGGTAGATTTATTTTTGGTTCTTCTTTAATAAATTTATCAATAATTTCATGATATTTTTTTGATTGGGTGGAAGATTTATAGATATTGGTATTACCGTAATCTTTTAAAATGTAGTAAAGTAAGCTTCTATTAGGTGACAACAAAGATGTTTGGAAAAGGAGTTTTTCATAATCAACATCAGAGGTATTTTTTGATAAAAGATTAAAAAGATTTACAAAATAAGAAAACGAAAATTTGTTATATAAATCGTTATGATTAATATTTTGCTTTACTTCAATAATTTTATTAATAATAGAAATCGTGTTCATATATTACCAATTTATAAATGCTCTATTAAAAATGTCATCTACAAGGTCATTGACAATTTGTTCTACTAATGAGCTCTCTACAGAAGAAAAAGACACAGTAGAACTAAACTGTTGATAACGAGAAAATTGTTGTGAAAAATTTTGTTTTTCATCAATTTTATTAGAATATTTAACATTAATAGTTATAGTTAATTGATTGAGAGAAGCTACATCATTTGCTTGCAAAGCGGCAGGTTGCACAACATAATTTATAATTTCACCTTCAAAAGTGAGATCTGCATTATCATTAACCATAATTAGACTTGTTTGAGATTGTATACGTTCTCTCAATTTATCAGTGATAAGCTGACTCAGACTGGGATTTACCAAAGAAGCATTATTTACAAAATAATTCACACTAAATGTTTTAGCACCTTCAGGAATAGATGCCCCAGAAAACGTAAATCTAACGCAAGAAGTAAAAATCATCAAGCTAAAAATAGAATATATTAACCTTTTATGTTTCATACATTCAGATTGTATTCTTTGATTTTACGATAAAGAGTTCGCTCACTTATTCCTAACTCTGCAGCAGCTAATTTTCTTTTACCATTATGCTTTTGAATAGCTTTAATAATTAATTCTTTTTCTTTTTCCTGTAAAGAAAGTGTTTCTTTATGATCTTTATTTTTCTCATTTTCTAATACATATACTGCATCAGTATCATCATTAGTTTTATTTTTAGATATTATAGGATTGCCATCATGAATAGAATTATAACTTTGTTGATCAGAAAATTTAATAGGCAAAGGTGAAAGTGTAGATTCTTTATTTTCTGTATAAAAAGCATCTTCAGGATTTTTATTACTTAATAAAAATTGAAAAACTATTTTTTTAATTTCATTAATATCTCTACGCATGTCTATCAAATATTTATAGATGAGCTCTCTTTCATTAAGATTATCAGTAGGAGACAAATCAGAGAAAAGAACGGGCAGATTAGGTTTCTCTTCGGGAAGATATTTTTGAAGTGTAGGAGCATTAATCTCTCTATCTCTTTCAATAATAGTCATCTGCTCAGCTACATTTTTTAATTGTCTAATATTGCCGGGCCATTTATAATTTATTAATAAATCCATAGCATCATCAGATAATTTAATAGGTGGGACATGATATTTTTCGGCAATATCAGTAGAGAACTTTTGAAATAAAAGTGGAATATCTTCTTTTCTTTCTCTGAGAGGTCTAATATAAATAGGAATAGTGCTGAGACGGTAGAAAAGATCTTCGCGAAATTTACCTTTAGCAATAGCATCTTGTAGATTAGCATTTGTGGCAGCCACTACGCGAACATCTGTTTTCATTACTTTACTAGAACCTACACGCATAAACTCACCTGTTTCTAAAACACGTAAAAGGCGTACTTGAGTAGAAAGTGGCAAATCACCTACCTCATCGAGAAAAATAGTGCCTCCATTGGCTACCTCGAAATAACCTTTTCTAGAATCAATAGCTCCAGTGAAAGAGCCTTTTTCGTGTCCAAAAAGTTCGCTATCGATAGTGCCCTCTGGTATAGCACCACAATTGACAGCTATATAAGGTCCGTGTTTCCTCGCACTAAATGAATGCATAATTTTAGGAAAAAATTCCTTACCAGTACCACTCTCACCAATAATCAAAACTGTTAAATCAGTAGGAGCTACTTGCACAGCAATCTCAATAGCATGATTGAGCAGAGGTGAATTACCTATAATTCCAAATCTTTGTTTTATCAAGTATAGCTCTTCCATTTTTTTATTACAAATATACGAATAAATTTTAATAAATTATTGCATAAAATTAAATATGATACATTTTAATTTAACGAGTGAAAAAAGATTTAATAAGTAATTTTATTATTTTCAGAAATCCACAATTCGAATGGCTGGAGTGATTCATCTACTCTTAAATTAACAGTTTCTAAATGTCTATCACTATAAGGTAATTGTATTTCATCATAAATCATTGAATCATCAAATCCAGCTTTGGCAGCATCGAATTTATCTGCAGCAAAAACTAATTTTTTGGGTCTAGCCCAATAAATAGCACCTAAGCACATAGGACATGGTTCACAACTACTATAGATGACGCAGTCTGTCAATTGGAAATCATTTAATACCTCGCAGGCTTGCCTAATGGCTACAATTTCTGCATGAGCTGTAGGATCATTATGGGAAGTAACTCTATTAGTACCTTTAGCAATGATTTGGCCATCTTTAACAATAACTGCTCCAAAAGGGCCACCACCATTTTTTATATTTTCTTTAGCTAACTCAATTGCTAATTTTAAAAAGTAAATATCATCATTTATATTCATATATTTTTTAATTGTCTAATTAAAACTTCAGCTGCAAAATCTAACTCATCATAAGATATAATTAAAGGAGGAGCAACTCTAATAGTTTGACTCGAAAACATATACCAATCGACTATAACGCCTTCATTAATAGCACCTTTAATTACTTTTTTTACAACATCAAATGATTGCAATTCTATGCCAATTAAAAAACCTTTATGTCTAATAGTTAAATTTGGTATAGCCTTAGTAAGTTTATCTATGAAAAATTTCTCTTTTTTAGGAACATCTAGATATATTTTAGAGTCCACAAGATAATTAAGAGAAGCTAATGCTGCTGCACAACTTACTGGATGCCCGCCGAAAGTAGTAATATGGCCTAATGGTGGATTGTAAGATAAAGAAGACATAATCTCATCAGAAGAAATAAAAGAACCTAAGGGATAGCCACCACCCAGAGCTTTAGCAAGTAAAAGAATATCTGGCACAATATCATATTGCTCAAAAGCGAACATAGTACCAGTGCGCCCCATACCAGTTTGGATTTCATCTAAAACAAGAAGAGCACCTACTTCACTACATTTTTGCCTAACAGCTTTCATAAATTGATAATCAGCAGGTATGATACCAGCTTCACCCATAACAGGTTCCATAAAAACTGCTGCAGTGTATTTATCTATCATATAAAGATCATCAAAATTATTCATCTCAATATGAAAAATATTTGGTATAAGAGGTCTAAAATGACGTTTCCACTCTTCATTACCCATTAAAGATAAAGCACCTTGAGTAGAGCCATGATAAGCATTTTTAAAACCGATAATTTTATATCTACCTGTGTACCTTTTAGATAATTTCATGGCACCTTCTACAGCCTCAGCTCCACTATTGACTAAATAAACTTTAGATAAATTCTTAGGTAAAATATTAGCTAAATTACTAGCTAACTTGACCTGCGGAGAAAGAATGTACTCACCATAAACATTAAGATGATCAAATGACTCAGCTTGTTTTTTCACAGCATCTACAATGAATGAAGGATTATGACCCAAATTAGAAACAGAAATACCAGAGATTAAATCTAAATATTTTTTACCATCTAATCCTTGCATCCAACAGCCATTAGCTGAAACAAATTCTAATGCTAAAGGTTCATCATTAGTCTGAGCTAAAAAATGAAAAAATTCATCTCTCATTATATAAAAGTAAATATTATTAAGCAAAGATAAAAAAATTATATTAATATATAAAATTCAAAAATAGAGAACTAATTAGAATGGAGTATACCGGAATCGAACCGGTGACCTCTTGCATGCCATGCAAGCGCTCTAGCCAGCTGAGCTAATACCCCAAAATTATTTTCAAAAATACAAAAAAAAGATGAAATGAAGATAGAGGTGAAATATTAATATTTATGTTAAACTTTCCCTATGCTTTAATTTTAACCTCACATACACATACCATGCCTCCCAGTCTGACGCTGCTAAATTCAACATCCTACCTATATCTTCTATCACTCTATTCAATAAATATTTGTGCTTCACCACGTACCACATTATGTAGCTCTGCAAATACTTCGTAGCCACTCCTCTAAATGTACCATTTATCCATCCAGCAAAATCA
>JAPXMM010000016.1:0-26717 GCA_033809015.1 Bacteroidales bacterium | reverse complement strand
CTGCTATTGCAGTCTGGACAAAGTATCCCTGTAGACATGGCTTTCAGCTCTTGATAATCGACTACATCTTTGCCTTCATTAATCAATTTATTATATAAATTGTCGTAGTATGTGCGTGTACCTTCTTTAGTGAGGGCAAAGACATCTGTTGATTCTTCAAAATTTTTTTCCATAATTGAAATCTTTTTGCAAATATATAAACTTTTTAAATCATATATCATATGTATTTCATAAAATATATTTCATAAAATATATTTTTATTAGTGATATGACCTATTTACTACAGGTCATATCACTCCTTCTTAATGCCCCCTTAGAACTTTTACAAAACTTTTTCTACCCATCTTTTTATTTTAAAATTCTGTTAACATTTATTAATTAATTTTTATAATTTGCTTAATCTTAGAGTAATATGCTATTTGCAATTTTGCATTACACAAACAACAACAAATAAAAATTATGAGAAAAACAAGTATTATCTTAATTTTATTGGCAATATTAATGCCATTAATTGGTTTTTCACAACCAAGTATCAATGACCCATTTTTTGATCAAGTAAGCTACAGGGGGGCTTTTGATGATCAAAATGACTGGACTGCTAGCTGGGCAAATTGGGAACCACAAAATACAAATTATCCAGTTACTTCACAAACTATTAGTGGTGAAATAACGGCTAATACTACATGGACTAGTGATAAAGTTTATTTATTACAAGGATTTGTATATGTAGTAAATGGCGTTACTCTTACTATACAACCTGGCACTATCATTCGTGGTGACAAAAATAGTAAAAAATAGTAAAGGTACTCTAATAATAGAACGTGGTGCTAGATTAATAGCGCAAGGTGCTGCTAATGCTCCAATAGTTTTCACATCTAGTCAACCTGCAGGCTCACGTAATTATGGTGACTGGGGTGGTGTCATTCTATGTGGTAGCGCTAAAATAAATGTGCCAGGTGGTGAAGCTCAGATAGAAGGTGGACAATGCAGCTATTATGGCGAAACAAATGACAACGATAATAGTGGTATCTAACTACTTCATTCAATAATGATACTCTTAGTTATTATGCTCCTCTGCTAATCAGAAATCCTTATAATTATTCTAATCCAGATTTTAGACTACAAAGTACCAGTCCTTTATTAAACAATTCTGGTTTTGTAGGAATTGACGAAAATACTCTCTCTGCTAGCAATATCTCTCTATATCCTAATCCAGTAAGTGATTTTCTAAACATTCATTTTGGTAAAAATATAGATAAAGTATCTATCCAAATATTAGATATTATGGGCAGAATACTTTATAATAATGAATTATTCAATGTGAATGATGACATGATTATTAATACATCTAATATGCCAGCAGGCACCTACTTTATCAGAATTATTAGTAATGACGATTTACTACAAAAAACTTTTATAAAACAGTAAATCCTTTTATATTTTATATTATTCAAGATGGAGCGAATTTTCATACGCTCCATCTTATTATTTTATGTTAATGAAATAGATGATTAGATAATAATTTATTATATTAATGTAATAATTTTATTGAAATAGGCATTTAGATAATAAATTTTGCTAAAAAATTTTTTTATAATAATGTAATACGCCAATATTGATTTATGTCTCAAATTAATAACCCAATAGGAGAATTATTCGCAATTGTAGGGACACACTGCATGATGTACCGGTAACATCCTTGTTGCCTATCGGTTCTACTAAACGCGAAATAATTTGAGTAGTATAAACCTTTTACTCCAAACACAATCATGAAAAGCGGCTTGCAATTCACTGCAACATAATAACAAAACAAACTACGATTGCCTTTTACAAACATAATTAAGTTTTATCAAATCATTTCCCACGCGGTGTCTTTTTTTTTGTTACTTTTCTTTGTGTGGCTGACAAAAAAGTAAAATATTAAAAATATTAAGCAACATTCATTAATTTACTATATAAAAATAAATCTACAAATGCTCTCCATATCAGCTAGCTATTCATCTCCTAACTAAACTATACGATAGCTCAAAACTCATCCATTTGGTTTTGTTAAACCTGCATTGGGAAATGATTTGCCATAAAACAAGCTGTAGGGGCAATTAATCAATTGCCCCCATATGATTTGCGTAGTTTTATCAAATCATTTCCCTCGCGGTGACTTTTCTTTTGTTACTTTTCTTTGTGTGGCTGACAAAGAAAAGTAAATTAAATAGAAATTTATTCAAAAATATTTATTAATTGTTGCTTTATAAATAACTCTCCAAATATCTCCACATCAGCGAGCTATTCATCATTAAGCAAAACTCTATCTTAGCTCAAAACTCATCCATCTGGTTTTGTAAAACCCGCATTGGGAAATGATTTGTTATAAAACAAGCTGTAGGGGCAATTAATCAATTGCCCCCATATGATTTGCGTAGTTTTATCAAATCATTTCCCCGAGCGGTGAATTTTCTTTGGCTCTTTCTTTGTTTAGTTGACAAAGAAAGAGCTTATAAAAAAATAAAACTTTCATTAAATAAATTTATTAATGATAAATTAACAATAATAATTCTGTTATTTATTAAAAGCATAATTCAATTAAATATTTTGCAATTATCAAATTTTAATTTAATTTCTCGTATTAATTTTTTAATTTTGCAAAAAAATAAATGAGTGAATTTATAGCTCATGAGTGTGGTATAGTGCTACTACGCTTATTAAAGCCATTAGAGTATTATATAGAAAAATATAATTGTGCTTATCATGGACTAGATATGCTATATTTATTGATGGAAAAGCAGCATAATAGAGGGCAAGACGGTGCTGGTGTAGTATCTGTTAAATTAGATGTGGAGCCAGGATATAAATATTTGGATAGGATCAGATCTAACGTAGAATCTCCAATAATAGATATTTTTCAAAAAATTTATGAACCTTTACGTAATTTAGAAGCCAACAATTCCCCATTATTATATGATGCAGAATATCTAAAACAAAATATTCCTTTCATTAGCGAATTGTATCTTGGACATTTGAGATATGGTACCTATGGTAAATATCAAATCGAATATGTACATCCACATTTGCGTCAGAGCAATTGGCGTACTCGTACTTTGGCTGTAGCAGGTAATTTTAATTTAACTAATTCAAAACAATTATTTCAAGATTTAATAAATTATGGTCAGCATCCTATAGAGTCTTCTGATACAGTTACTATATTAGAAAAACTCGGATATTATTTAGATGAGATGAATAATGACTTGTATGAAAAGTTTAAAGCAGAGGGATATACTAAAGCTGAGATCTCACCGCTGATAGCAGATAATATAGATATTGCCACAATAGTAAAAAAAGCTACTCAAAATTTTGATGGTGGTTATGTAATCTCTGGTGTGCTAGGTGATGGAGATGCTTTTGTCTTTCGCGATCCTCGTGGTATCAGACCAGCATATTACTACATGGATGATGAATTTTTTGTAGTTACCTCTGAGAGACCTCCTATACAAACTGCTTTTAATGCTAAAACTGATGATATAAAAGAAATGCCTGCTGGACATGTTTTAATTTTGAACAAAAATAAAGAACTATCTATAGTCCCATATGTAGATCACATACCAGAAAAGAAATCTTGCAGTTTCGAACATATTTATTTCAGTCGTGGTACAGATAGAGATATTTATAAAGAAAGAAAAATGCTGGGAGCTATGCTAGCTGAGCCTATATTAAAAGCTATTGATAATGATATAGAAAATACAATTTTTACTTATATACCAAATACTTCTACAGTTGCTTTTTTAGGATTATATGCTGAAATAGAAAAATGGCTCGATACTCAAAAAAAAGAAAAAATCATTGATTTATTAAATAAAGGTGCCCAGATTAGTGATAAAGAATTGCGAAATATTCTAAATCTACATACTCGTGCAGATACTCTAGTAGTAAAAGATCTCAAACATCGTACTTTTATCACAAAAGAGTCTAAACGTAATGGATTGGCTAGTCATGTATATGATGTCACATATGGTGTGGTGAGACCTAATGTAGATAGAGTCGTAGCTATAGATGATAGTATAGTGCGTGGTACTACTTTGCAAAAAAGTATTATCACTATGCTTAATAGATTAGAACCTAAAGAAATAATAATAGCTTCTACTGCTCCACAGATTAGATATCCAGATTGCTATGGTATAGATATGGCTAAGTTAGAAGAATTTATTGCTTTCCAAGCTGCTATTTCTCTTCTCAAAGAACGCCGACAAGAGAAATTGATAAAATATGTTTATGACAAATGCAAAGAACAAGACTCTTTGCCTGATGATAAATTAGAAAATTACGTTTCTTTGATTTATCAACCTTTTACTGATGATGAGATTACAAAAAAAATAGAAGAGCTTGTTACTCCCTTGGGTAATAAAACTAAATTGACAATAATTTATCAAACTCTTGAGGGATTACATAAAGTTTTAGTAGATAATAAAGGTGATTGGTATTTTACTGGCGATTTCCCTACCATCGGAGGATATAGAGTCATTAATAATGCATTTATTAATTATTACGAAGGCAGAGATCAGCGAGCTTATTCCTAATAAATTATTTTTTGAAATTTTATCCCTAAATATTAACTGATGACATTTGCTGAAGCAGAAAAATATATAATGGAGCAGCTACCTATGTATGAAAGACAAGGCAATGCTGGCTACCAAGGTGGATTAGAAAAAACATTACTAATGCTCGAGAAATTTGATAATCCACATTTAAAATTTCCTTCTATTCATATAGCTGGTACTAATGGTAAAGGTAGCGTGAGCAGCATGATAGCATCTATTTTGCAAGAAGCTGGTTACAAAGTAGGCTTATATACCTCTCCACATCTGAAAACTATTCGCGAAAGAATAAAAATAAACGGACAAATGATTTCAGCTCGCTGGATAACTAAATTTACTGAAAATAATTTGAGCTTTATTGAAGAAATAAAACCAAGCTTTTTTGAGATAAATACTGTAATGGCTTTTTGCTATTTCGCAGCTTCTGACATAGATATAGCTGTCATAGAAACTGGCCTTGGTGGTAGATTAGATGCTACCAATGTTATTACTCCATTGGTGTCCATTATTACTAGTATTTCTTTTGATCATATGAAATTATTAGGTAACACTTTACCAGAAATAGCTGCTGAAAAAGCTGGAATTATTAAGTCTAATGTACCTTGTGTAATAGGAGAGAAAAATTCAGAAACCATGTCAGTTTTTATGCAATATGCCAAAAAAAATAACGCTCCTATTACTTTTGCTGATGATAATTATTTAACGATTAATTTCTATCAAAATTTATTACCACCTGTAATGAAAGTAGAGCTGCAGGATATAAACCAAAAGATATATAAATTAAAATCTCCATTAATTGGCAAAGTGCAGGTAGATAATATTAAAACTGTACTGTGTACTATAGAAATTTTGAAATCTTACAAATATAAAATCAACTATAATCATATAAGAAATGGATTTATTAATGTTTTAGATAATACTGGACTCTTTGGTAGATGGAGTTATGTCCCTAATGATGTCCCAATAATAATGGATATCGGGCACAATATAGGTGCTGTGAGCAATTTAGTAGAAATGCTAAAAAATATAAAAAAAGAAAAATTGCATATTGTCTGGGGCATGATGTCTGATAAAGATGTAGAAGGTATTTTAAGTTTACTCCCTATAGATGCTATTTATTATTTTTGTAGTCCACGTGTGCCGAGAGCTCTAGATTCAACGATAATTCTGGATAAAGCAAAAAAATTAAATCTAAATGGTAAAGCATATAAATCTGTTCGCAGAGCTCTCTATGAAGCTAAGTCGCATGCAAATTCTAAAGATTTAATTTTTGTCGGTGGTAGTGCCTTTGTAGTAGCTGAAGCTATGTAATTTTTTTAGCTAAAAAAGAAAAGTTTAAAATTAAATTTATTCCATAATATCTATTAATTTCACTATATAAAAAAGAATCTCAAATATCTCCACATCAGCGAGCTATTCATAATTAAGCAAAACTCTATGTTAGCTCAAAACTCATCCATCAAGTTTTGTAAATCCGCATTGGGAAATGATTTGTCATAAAAATTTTATTATATAATTAGTAATATATTGAAATAAAAAATTCGCTTATCAAAAAAATTTTTTTATTAATATTATTTTTATATTAAAAATTAAAAAAATTGATATATATTTGCAAAATAAAATTTAAAAGAATTATGAAAAAGATTTATTTATTTTTGATATTATTAATAAATATAAGTGTGATAGAAGCACAAATATTTGAGATAAAGAAGCCTGCGATTTGGATAGAGACTATAGGCCAGACAGATAGCACAGCTATTTTAGTAGATAGAGTTAATGGAGGATTAGAAATAGAAAATCAAGTAAAGTACAAATTAGGTAAGATTAACTTCACAGAATGTATAGAAATAGATTCTATAATAGATCCTATATTATTAAACTATTATTTGGAAAAAGGGAAAGATATAACAATTTTTGTTGCATATAAGGCAAATGATGATATTGAAGGAGTAGGTATATGGACGTTAAAATCTGATAGTGGAAAAATTTTAGAAATAAGCAATAAATATATAAAAGATGATGATAAGGTAATAGATTTCTCGGATACTGCTATAACTAAGGTTGTGGTGAATTTATTAAAATATAGATGGACAAAGGAAATAGACAGTTTAGAATCATATGTTAAAATTTTAGGTAATGATTCATTAAATTTCAGAGGCAAATTTGCAGAGTTTATGATGTATGATACTGCATTAACTTATCTAGAATTGGAGAAGTTACATACATATTTTGGAATTAAATATGGTGTAGGTATCAAAAATTTCAATTATGTAAATTCTATAGATACAATAATCTGGGATTATGAGAAAAACAAAGAATATTCGAATAATATAGCTGGCATAGGTAGAGATAGTTTGTTAAAAATAAATCAAAAGCAAAGTAGTGGCGAAGGTGGGGAATCTATTTTAACAATATGGGTAGGAGGATTAGAAGAATATAATAAAGATAATCAATCAGAAATAAATGATTTAGATTATTTAATATGGGGAGATAACAATAAAGATTTTAATAATTTTTTGAATAGCAACAATGATGATGAATATATACCAAATATATCAGATAGGAAATGGTTAATGGAATGCTATGGTAGCACTGTGAGAGAACTAAATACAAATATAATGATATATGCACCAGATATTGATGATTCGCTTACTTTAGCATTAGTAATAAATAGTGATGCTGATGTTAATTTTCCTTATTCTACATCACAGATATTATATCCAGATAGTATAAGTGAAGGTGTATATTATTATTATAATGTGAGATGGGACATAGATAGTTCTGGTAGTGATTTATTCACATTCAAAACAGATAGCATATTAACATTAAATAGTTTAAGAAGTTTATTAGATAGTAATGGTAATAATGATATAGATAACAATGAAAATAATGCAAATGGAGGGTTAATAGAAAGTATTTACTTTTATCCTAATCCTACAGATGGTTTTTACAAAGGAGAAATCATTTTATCAAAGGTAAGTGATATACAAATAATCTTTTATGATGACAATGCGAGGGTAATAAAGAAGAATAAATATAGTGGCAATTCTAGGTATGAGATATCGGGTTTTTTAGAAGCTAGGGGTATTTATATTATATATATAGAGACAGGTGCAGACAAAGAGATTTATAAATTAGTAATTCAATAAATAAATAATTAACATATGAAAACCAATATTATTACGACAATAGTGGTAGCATCCGCTTTAATAGTAGCATTTACAAATAATGATACTTTTAGAAATAAAAAAGATAGAGATGATAAAGAGAATGTGATATATAAAAAACTACCAGAAATACAAGATACAGCAAATTTAACTACAAATTATTTACCAGATAAGGATTATGAAAAAATAATTTCTAATTATACAATACCAATCACTGACAAAGAGCTAGTGATTGGCATGGGTATAGATGGTAATATAGATAACCCTGCTGATAATGAAGTGAGGTTTGTTATAAACGAAGAGATACCCATAGATAGGGAGATTTATTTAGAATATGATTTATATGGTTTTAAAGATTATCAATCGGTATGTAGAGTTATAAATGAAGGAATTGCTACAGGGGGAGAGGTACTGCAAATTAATAATGAATGGACACATCAGCAGGAGCTAATAACATCTAATCAGTTAAAACAGGGAATAAATATAATTCGATTTAGCATACCTAAAGACATTAAGCTATCTTATCATATTAAAAATATTAAACTAAAAATAGGAGAGCAAATAGATGAGGAGGTAATAATAGCAAATGAAGGAGATTGTAATAGATATGGAGAATATACATATATAAATGGATACATCATAAAAAATGCTGATATAGTAGATAAAGTTTTAGCCAATGGTAAAGAGTTGAGATATTTTGATGGATGTTTTAGTGGGATTACAAAATTAGCAAATGAACGCACAGATAATGTAATGATAGAAGTAAAATATAAAGATGGAGAGTCAGCAGAAAAAATAATAACAATAAAAAATGATGAAACATATGATTATGTATATAGTAGAGAAGCTTTATCATATACTAGTAAAATGGCAGATATTAATAGTTCTTTTCAGTTAGGTATAGATGGTATTAGCATAGAAGCAGAGCAAGGATTTATAGATAAAACAGCAAAAATAACAATAATAGGATTAGAAGAAATAGAGATGCCTATGTTAGGAGCAGATATGGTAAATGTAACTGCAAAGCATAGTGGATATAGATGCCTGCCTCATGGTTCTATATTCACAAAAGATTTAGAGATGAGACTAGGCTATGATGAGGCAGCTATACCAGCTGGCTATGGGCCAGAAGATATAAGAACCTTTTATTATGATGATCAAGTAGGTAACTGGGTAGCATTAGATATGGATAGTATAGATACAGAGAATAAAGAAATAATATCTAAAACAGGCCATTTCACTGATTTCATTAATGCAATAATAAAAGCTCCAGAACTACCTACTATGCAGGCATTCACACCAACGATGATGAAAGATATGAAATTTGCTGACCCTATGGCAGGAGTTAATGTTATCAGCCCACCCAAGGCAAATAATAGTGGTACAACAAATTTAAGTTTTCCTTTTCAGATACCAGCAGGCAGAGGCGGCATGCAGCCACAGCTAGCACTCTCATATAATAGTGAAGGAGGAAATGGATGGATAGGCGTTGGTTGGAATATACAAATACCAGCTATCACTGTTGAAACACGCTGGGGAGTACCCAGGTATGATGGAGCTCAAGAAACAGAAGAGTATCTGATAAATGGCGAACAAATTGTAGAAATAGAATTAGATCCCAATAGTGGAGATACTATTAGGTATCCTCTAGGGCATATGACTAATACATATCGTAATAGAAACTCTGGGGATTCTAAATATTATTCATACAGAGTAGAGGGAGCATTTCACAAAATTATAAGACATGGAAATGCACCTACAAATTATTGGTGGGAAGTGATAGATAAGCAAGGCACACACTATTACTATGGTAAATATAGTAATGATGGAGGAGTAAATAATAATTGTATATTGAGTGGTAATAATGGTATAGCATATTGGGCACTATCAGAAGTACGTGATGTATATGGTAATACTATAAAATATCATTATAATGTAACTCAAAATCCTGGTAAACAGATATATATAAGTCAGATAGCATACACAGGATATGACAATAGTGATGGACCATACACTATCAATTTTTATAAAAAGGCAAGAACTGGAGATATTTTTACCTCAGCTAGGTATGGTTTTTTAGAAAGAACAGATCAATTATTAGACTATATCGTGATAAAATATGATGGACAATTTATAAGGAAATATTATTTTGTATATGAATCTGGTGCATATAATAAAAATTTACTAAAAAGTATAGTAGATATAACTGATGAAAATTTCCCTCTAGATGGATTATTAAGGAATATAAATGAATTTTGTGTTGGGAAAAATTATAATATATATGCAGGTGCCAAGGTTCATTGTTTTGATTATTACAGGGAGCAAAATATTGGATTTTCAGCTAATTCTAAAACTATTTATAGTCCTATAGAAGCAGTAGAAAAGTTATTCGAAGGGATTTTTAATGAAGGGAATTATGAACCTCTAAGTATTGGAAGAACTATAGGAAAAACAGTAACAGTTGGGGGTTCTATAGGATTAGGTATAGGTCCTAAAATTACATCAAAAATAAATTCAATACAAGGAAATTATTCTGAAACATTTAGTTCTTTAATTGATAAAGTACAATTAATAGATTTAAATGGAGATGGTATAATAGATAAATTAGTTAGAAGGGATAACAAGTATTTTTTTCATAAGGGGACTATAAATAATAATGGGGAGGTAAATTTTAATCATAATGGAGTGCAATTATCACTACCTACATTAGGCATTAGCTGTAGTGAAGGTAATAGTAAAGGTATAGAATTATTTTTTGGTTTTAAAGATTCGACAAGTGCCACAGCTACATATTCTAATATTAAAACAGAAGAGCTAAATAGTAACTATTTTGCTGATATAAATGGAGATGGATATATAGATTATATTAGAAATGGGAATGTATTTTTTAATTTTCCTAATAGTGATAGTATACCCCAATTTACGCTGAATCAGAATAATAATACTGTTATCCAATCTGCTGATGATACATGCTATGTAATTCATTATGATGGAGAGCTAGATAGCACAGTAGTAATGGATACAACAGAAACAATGGAAAACATAGTTATACAAAGAGATCCAGTGAAAATGTGGATAGCTCCAGATTATTACAATGATCATATTATAATAAATAGTCAAATACAAAGAATTAATCCAAACTCTGATAATAGTGTTATTTATTATTATATACAACATAATAACACTATAATAATGCAGGATTCCATTATGCCCACAGATACATCTATGCATGTATATAACAGCAATTGTTTGTATATAAATGCAAATGATAGGATATATTTCAGAATGCATTCTAAAGATGGGGGGCAATTAAATGATATTCATTGGGATCCAGAAATAAAATTCATTCATAAAGAATGTATATTCCTATACCCTAATACAAGGGATGCAGATGAAAAACATAATTATAAATTCAAATATTCAGAAGATGCCATAATACATGACAAGCAGTTTTTCATAGCACCAGATACTGGTACGGTAGAAATAGATGTGAGCATTAGTAGTCCAGCACAGAGCGATAGTATGAGATTTCAAATATTGCATAATGATACATATTTAGTGAATAATGGGTATATAGATGCTCAACCGTATAGTTATGTAGATACAATATATAGAAATGTACTATCGGGAGATTCTATATTTTTCAAATTAAATAGTAATACAAACGTAAACTGGAATGATATAGATTTCTATGCTAGGATTAAATATATAGATGGGACAGATAATTATGATATAGATTCTGGTATTATAGTCCCCCTAGATCCACCTATTAGGAGTTCATCTATAAATTCTGGTGCAGACTATGTATATTATCCATCATTACATATGAGTATATATCCAAGGATAAAACAGCATTCTGAACCAATTTATTTAGATAGGGGAAGATACAGTATTATGCCACAATTATCTTTTAATGGTGGACAATTAAATGGCCCAAGCGGCTCTATATATTTTACGATTAAAACAAAAAGGAATCTAATAGCAATGAATAGATTAAGTGTATTCCACGGAATCATAATGAATTTACATCCAGAGATACAAATACTTTTACAAGAGCCAGATACAGTGTATATTGATTATTTTACAACGAATATAGGATTAGCAGATGCGTTAAATCATTCATATTGCAAAATAAATGATCAATATAATTACACTACGGGATTTTATTCTGCATATCCAGATAGTTTGTCTATTTATGGAAATTTATATAGAGGATGGGGACAATTTTCATATTATGGGAATTCAAATTTAATAGATCAAAGTGAATTATCAATAGATCCAAATATGTTAGATACTAGTGAGTGGGATGAATTTCCATTTCAAGATATGGAAGATAATATAGATAATTGGTCATTAAATACTATGGATTCTATATTTATGGCAAATACAAATAATATAATAGATACCTCTATATTACAAAATATATATAATTTTCCTATAGTACCTATGTGGGCGAATAGAGAAGAAGATAAATGGGAAGACATATATAGGAGTGCATATTGTGAATATACTACTATGGGGTTTAAAACATTAAAGCAAAGTATATATTCATTATTTATAAATTCAGATACTAATGTTACTCAATTAGATGAAGAAGACATACCTGTTTTTGGTAGTGTGATACCTGGTGGGCCAGATAATATATATAATACAAAAGTAATATATAAAAAGAGCAAACAGTATACAAATTCAATATCAGTAAAAGCATCACTAATCGGAGGTGCTTGTTTTACCAAAACCAGATCTGAGACTGAATCTTTTGGCTATACTGATTTTATGGATTTCAATGGAGATAGATTTCCAGATATTATAAATGAAGGTAAAATACAATATACTAATTCTCATGGTGGTTTATCTAATTTGATATATAATACAGGCCATAAGTATACTAATTATAGTAATGCTAAAGCATTAGGCGTATCATATGCAGTTACTGGTGTAATAATGTCAGGGACTAGCTCCAGCAATGGTTCTAAATCAAAATTAGATAATATAAAAGGTAATTTTGGTATTAACGATATGCTTGGTAATAATAACATACAATATATGTATGTAGACGTCAATGGCGATGGGTTGCCAGATAGAGTAAATCGTGAAAATCATACTATAAAATTAAACGTAGGATATAGTTTATTAAATCCAAATAATAATAATTTTATTTTAAATGTAGATACTCTTAACAAAAATAATTCTGCATCTGTTTCTATTAATTTAGGTGTTAATATTGGTAACTATAGTTTTTCTGCTGGTATAGGAGGTAGTTTAAACATAAGTAATAATAAATATAATTTAATGGATGTAAATAATGATGGAATGGTAGACATAGTATATATTAAAAATAATAAAATAAAAGTATATATAAACAATGGTACTAGCTTTCAAGATTATTATTCTTGTAATACATTAGTGAATTCTAACTCGATACCTTTATCACTAAATAAAACATATAATATTGGTGGTAATGGATCTTTCACAATTGGTGGTAAAATTTTCCCTCTTATTAAACTTACGGGTACACCGTATGCTGATTTATCTTATAATTTAACTACAGATAGAGCTAGATTAACAGACATTAATGGTGATGGATTTATTGATTATATTTATATTAATGATTTAGGAGAGACAAAAGTAAACTATGGGATACCACAAAAGACAAATATTTTAAAAGAAGTAAAAACACCTACAGGGGCTAAATATTTTTGTAATTATGAGCTCAAATATCCCGAAAAAGACAATCCCAGTAGTAAATGGGTTCTGGCTTCATTGAAGGTATATGATGGATTCGTAGGTGATGGTGCAGATACTACCTACTATAAATTCAAATATGATAAACCTAAATATCATCGTATGGAGAGAGAATCTTTTGGTTATGAGACTGTAACTACTGAGCAATATAATAACAGTAATCATATATATAGAGTAGTGATAGAGAAATATCATAATCAAGATTTTTTATTCAAAGGCTTGAAGAAATATGAAGTGAACTATGATGGTATGGCACAAAAATATGTAGAGACAGAATATAAATGGGATAAAAAAGAAATCACTACTGGCAAAGTAGTGATAGATTCGCTCATCACTTGCTTTGGCCCTTACTATCCTGCTATATCTATGGAAACTAAGAGATATTATGAAGGGCACGCCACACCATCTATTATTACTAAAAAATTATACGAACACGGACAATATGGCAATGTAATTAGATATGAAAATAAATATGATTCGTCGTATGTAGAAGATGAACTAATAGCTGAGATACATTATACCACAAACATAAGTCAACATTTCCTAGAGATGGCTGATGATATTAAAGTTTATGATTATCAAAATCAATTATTACAGCATAGAGAGGCTAGCTATAATATTAATGGTAAAATGTCGCAAATGCGTGTATTTAATAATACTGATATAGCATATACAGACCTACAATATGATCAATATGGTAATGTGACTCAGATACTATATCCTCATGATGTCAACGGTGATAGGCTGAAATTAGAATATGAATATGATCAGCAAATACATACATATCCTACTAAAATAACAGATTTCTGGGACAATAGCATGACTACATATTATGATTATAGATTAGGCTTGCCTACTAAAGTTATAGATCCTAGCGATAATATGGTGACTTATGAATATTATGAAGATGGCAACTTAAATACTGTAACTGCCCCTAATGAGATAAACTCAGGTGCTCCATATACTATCAAATGCGACTACTGGACTAATAATAATGGTGCATTACTTAATAATACTGGTATATGGGCACAGACACTACATTATGATCCTATGAATGCTGGCAATAAGTTTGAGACCGTTACCATCTCTGATGGGCTAGGTAGAGCTATACAAGTAAAAAAGAAATCTACTATATATGGTGTAGACTCCGTAGTAGTATCTGGCAAAATAATATTTGATAAGCTTGGCAGACAAGAACAGGTATATCAGCCAGAAACAGAAGTATATAATGGCGCTATAAATCATAGTTATAGCAATCTATCTTGGCAAAATCCTACTACATATTCTTATGATATCTTAGATAGACCACGCTTACAAAATAATCCTGATGGTACTCATATTATTTACTCTTATGATTTTGGTACAGATAATTTCGGTAAAATATGTTTCAAAACTAATATAACAGATCCTAATGGTAATGTAACAGAGCAATACAAAGATGCACGAGGTCTGCAGACTACCGTAGTAGCTCCTATGAATACTATTACTAGCTTCATATACACATCATTAGGGCAGATAAAGACCTCAATAGATCCAGAGTACAATTCTACCAATTATCATTATGATATGTTAGGCAGATTGATAGAGCGAGAACATCCTGATGCAGGTATTACACAATATCAGTATGATATAGCTGGTAATATCTTGCAAAAGATAAGTGAAAACTCTAATATAGAATATATTTATGAAGAAGGTAGGCTAAAACATATACATTATCCAGGCAATGATGAGATGGATGTATATTATGAGTATGGGGCAGCGGGCAGTGGCAATCAAAGTGGAAGACTAATAAAACAACAAGATGCCTCGGGAGTGCAGACATTCTGGTATGGTAATATGGGAGAGTTGGTTGGAAACATACACACTTATGTAGTGCCAGGTGGCGAACCATATACTTTTGAGATGCGTTGGAATTATGATAGCTGGAATAGATTAATAAATATACAATATCCCGATGGAGAACTCGTTAATTATAGATATGATAATGGTGGTAAATTAATGCATATGTATGGTGAAAAACTAGGGGAGCAATATAATTATATTAGAGAAATCATTTATGACAAATTTGATAGTCGTACATATATACGCTATGGTAATGGAACATATAGTGAATATTACTATGACCCATTAAATCGCAGATTAAAAAATCTAAAAAGCTATGACGCAAATGGGCATAAAATGCATGATATAGATTATAAATATGATGGAGTAGGTAATATTATATATCAATCTAATAATGGGGAATATGTAAATAATGGAGCTGGTGGACCTTATAATTATCATTATGAATATGATGAACTATATCGACTAATACATTCAGAAGGTAATTTCGAATCTAATAATAATGGTAACATGTATTTCAATCAGAATATGAGCTATAGTCCATCTGGTAATATAACAAATAAACAACTATATGGTCAAACTTTAATAAATGGTGGAGTGAATAATATAGACTATAACAGAGACTACCATTATAATGGTAGACCGCATCAAATAACTAATGCAGGAGAAAATGAATATGAATGGGATGGCAATGGTAATATGATATTTAGAAATACTTCACAGGGCAAAAGGTATCAATGTTGGGATAATGAGGATAGGCTAGTAGCGGTACATGATGAGGGAGATATGCCACAGCTCTCTGCATATCTATATGATGGTGGAGGAGAGAGAGTATGGAAACTAACTGGTGGTGTTATACAAAACTACATGAACGGGCAACAAATATATAACAGTGTACATTTAGATAAAACACTCTATGCTAGTCCATATATGGTGATGACAGAGAAGGAATATACCAAGCACTATTATATAGAGGGTGAACGTATATGCTCTAAGATAGGTAGTGGTTTTCAGGGGGCACATACTCCACCTACAAGCCATCCAATAGACTTCATCGCTGGTAGTATAGATATATGTTCTAAACAGCTAATCGAAATGGTAGATAGAAATGTACACTGTGCTAGGTATGATGGAGGTATAGATATAGATCCATATCTAAAACCCGCACACAATAATGGAAATGAATATGAAAAGCTGCAATATTTCTACCACTCTGACCATCTCGGCTCCGCCTCCTTCGTAACTAATATAGATGGCTATGTAATGCAGCATATCCAATACCTCCCCTATGGCGAGCTCTTTGTCTCCCAGAGAAACTCTGATGAGTTTGATAGCAGGTACAAATTCACCGCCAAGGAGCTAGATAACGAGACCAGCTATACGTATTTCGGAGCTAGATATTATGATAGCGAGCTGAGTGTGTGGCTGAGTGTGGATCCGATGAGTGATAAGTATCCATCGCTATCGCCATATTGCTATAGTGCGGATAATCCGGTTGTGCTGGTGGATCCGAATGGGGAGAATTTTACTAATTTTGTAGATGAAGATGGCAATTTAATAAAACATATAGATGACGGTTCAAATGCTGTATTTAGACAAACAGGAAGTGGGACAGGAAAGCATTACACTTTTATTGGATATGATGAATCACAGGGCGGAGTTAATAAAGTTAATCTTGAAGTTGCTATCCAAGAGCAACAAAAGCTGAACAATGATAATCCTTCACTTCAACAAAATGGGAATACGACCTATTGTAATTTTGCCACTCAAAATGTAATGAAAACGGTAGCTTCCACTCCTTTAGGTCATAATGCGTTAGTTACTGGTAGGGCAAATGAAATGATAGACCAAATGCTTTCAGGAAATAATCCTAATTATATATCTGTATCAGAAAAAGATGCAACGGAATACGCAGCTAAAGGCGGTTTGGCAATTGTTGGTTATAGAAATCCTAATACTCAATCTTCGGGACATGTAGCTACATTTAGTGTGGGGGATAATATAACCGAAAGTAATATTATTGCTAATATTGGTATAGCGAAATCTACAGGATTTGTACCATTAAATTATGCCATTGCAAAGTCAAAAGCTAAGAGTTTTTTTATATTTATTCCAGGTTATGTACTTAACACAGTAACAGTAAAACCTTAAAAAAAAGGAGGTTAAACATGAAAATAATAATTTTGTTTTTATTGTGTGTATGTACGTTTAAATGTAACGCTCAAAATATTGAAGGTTATTGGCAATTTAACAGTCCATTATTTGCAAATTATCAAGCTGGTTATGATTTTTATGAGAATAATAGATTTGCATATACACCAGACAGATATAATGGTTTGAGTAGAAACTTAGGTATAAGCGGAAATTATGAAATAAGGGGAGACTCGATTTATTTTATCGTTTTATATATGAGAGAATGTGTAGGAGGCACCATAAAACGTAGACCACCTTCAACTAATAAGAGGTCAGAAATGGAGCTTTATTGGATATCATCTGAGAAATCAGATTACCGCCCCATCCCTTCAACCAGTAATTACTGGGAGTTGAGTAACTGTAAAAATCAAAGAATAACACTTGAAAAGCCTGAAACATGGTCAGCAAAGTTTAAATATTATAAAGATAAATCAGGACAAGAAATCATTGAAATAGACGGGGATAAATTTTATTATATTCCCGGCGCGGAAGAATTTGGAGAACAAGAAGAATAGTTAGTTATATTACTGGGAATCTATGATTTTAAAAAAATTTGGTACTTTTACCTGAAATAGATATCATAGATACCAAAAATTAATGCAATGAAAAAAGTTTTAAAATTTTTTATAACACTTATGTTATGTATAAATAGTGTAAATGTATTTGCCCAATATATAGAAAAGCAAATAGATCTCTATCATTTAAGTTTTGAGAATAATAACCTAACTACAATTCTTGATAGTATAATTCTTCATGAAAAAAAGTGTAATTATTATGATTGCAATTTATTATTTTCATTCGATATACAAAAATTTGAGGATAATGATATTTTAATAGTTATAGAATCAAATAATAGCATTGATCTATTACTAGGTTTAGATCCATATGGTTTCTTTTACTATGAAAATCATATGTTTATTGTTGATGGAGATAGTTTAGAAGAATTATTTTCTATTTGTGGACAAAAGGTATCATTCAAATATTTAGAAAAAGATTTAGATTATATTTTAAAACGAAAAGATGATAAAAAAATAATTACAGAGATATTCATTATAGATGATTCTTTTTCTCAATGGTCTTATCAATATCTTAATGGTGAATTTATTTTTGATGGTAAGTCTAGTTTTTGTAATTAAATAAAAGTATATTTGTAAGTTTTTTAAGAATAATTTCATAATCAATCATATTTAATTGTGAGCTTTGTGTGGTTAACAAAGAAAATTAAATTATATAAAAAATTTATTTAAAAAACTTTATTAATTTTACCTGATAAAAATATTTATTATGTCAACCGCCAAGGAGCTAGACAACGAGACCAGCTATACGTACTTCGGAGCGAGATACTATGATAGTGAGCTGAGTGGGTGGCTGTCAGTAGATCCGATGAGTGATAAGTATCCATCGCTATCGCCATATTGCTATACTGCAGATAATCCGGTGGTGCTGGTGGATCCGAATGGGACAAGTATATCAGAATTTGATGAAAATGGTAATTATTTGGGAACGAAAAAAGATAATTGGTTTCATAATACATTTTTCGGACGTACAGGACGTATTGTTGATAGCGATGGTAATGTTACTCAATCATTCAAATTTGGAGACCCAAAAAATGATGTAAATGACCTAAAAAATGGCAAAATAAACAGAGTTCAATTTGTACAGGAGAGCGAAATTAAAAGTATGCTGTCAAAAGCAGGAGCATTTAATAAGGAAAACAAAACCACAAGTAACGACCTAGCTAATAGATATGACTATATTAAAAAGGAAGGTAAGGGTTGGGGAAAATTTGACTTTTCTATTACAGAAATACCGTATCAATATCCTGGCGCAAGTTCAACACCACAAGAATCTCCTTCACCTATGTTATTTTTAGTAGATGGAGTAGCTTATAACCATATGGATTTCGGAAATTTCCTATTTGGTGCAGCAGGAAGAGCACTTGGATTAACATCATTTGAATTATGTATGGGTGGACATTATAATAGTCTTTTTAATTCTAGTACAAATGGATATAAGTCACAGCTAGACTCAAGAGATGATCAACGTTCAATACGTCATGGTGTACAATATGCTAATAAGCATAATTATAAAGATAGATATTATGGAGTTACTGTAGGTCCATTAATAAAACTATAAACAATAAACATATGAAAATTTTAAGAAATTTATTTATAAGCATTTTATTAATTCTGTTATTATGTAATTGTTCACAGCATAGAAGTGAAAAAGAATTTTTAGATAAATATGAATATGAAGATTTTTCACAATTTAAAGGTACTGGTATTTACATTAGAGATTTAGATAGTTTAGGAAATCCTATGATTTTGGTATATGCACCACATTTAATTTATGATACATCAAAAGTGGGGGCATATGGAATAATTATAAATAAAAAAAATTATAAAGTAATAGATTCAAAATGGACTCTTACAGAAAACTATGTTGATGCTGACACTGTAAAACTTCAACACTTGGCACAAACATTTATGAAGTATGATGTACCACATCTTAAGGTAGATACAGTAGGAAATGTATTTATTTATCTGAAAGACGTTGAAACGCTGGCGTTAGTCAGATTCGCCAATGACAATGAGATGCTAAAGCGAAGTAAAGAATATACATGGAAAAAGATTAAAAATAGGGATAATTGGTATAAACCTAAAAGGTGAAAATTAATAATTTTAAAAAAATTCATTAATTTTACCTTATGAAATCGAACATTTTTTACCTCCCTTTCGGAGAATTATTTGTCTCCCAGCGAAACACCGAGTTTGATTCTCGCTACAAATTCACTGCCAAGGAGCTAGACAATGAGACCAGCTACACATATTTCGGGGCGAGGTACTATGATGCGGATTTAAGTAGCTGGTTATCAGTTGATCCTTTATCGGATAAATATCCATCGCTATCACCGTATATTTATAGTGCGGATAATCCGGTGGTGCTGGTGGATCCAAATGGGATGTGGATAGATGATTATTATATACATGCTAATGGGTCAATAGAAGTTAAGAAAACAAATGACAATTTTGATAGATTCTATCTAATTAGTGGAGGGTTTAATAATAAACAAACAAATATAGCTTTTATTGGACAATTTAATAAAAATGAATATGGTTTAATAAAATTACCAGCTTCATTTTCTTTTACAAATTTAGATTTTGGTGTAAGTTTTTCATTTAACGTAAAAAAAGGAAATGAAAATGAATGTTATATTAGTGGTTTAGCATTTGCCGCACTTATAGGTGCTTTAAGTACTGTTATTTTTCATGATGTTACAATAACCAGAGTAAGTAATTATGATGGAAGTTCACCAGGTAGTAGTAAATCACATTTCAATGGTAATAATTTGGATTTAAGATATTTAAGTATTGATAAAAGTGGGAATGCAATAACTTTAAATAATTTAAACTTTGATATTTCACGTCAAAATGAATTAAACGAGGCTTTATACAAATTTGGATGGAAAGATTTAATTTCAGATAAATTTGTACCACACGGAGAGAATTCACCCCAATTATTAAATCATGCAAGACCATTACCTTTTCATATTGATCATGAGCATTTACAAGGGTTTCATCCTAATTATAATGAAATGTAAATTAAAAAAATTATGTATAGAATTTTAATTTTATTTAGTTGTTTACTATGTTTTTCATGTAATTATCATAATAAAAAAAATGATAAATTTGATAATAATACTCAAAATAAAACTCAAAAGTCTATAAGGTATAAAAATTATAATTTTAAACAATTAAATACCCCTGGTTTAGTCAGAATTGATACATATATTTTAGAAACTAAATACCCAAATGATACAGTTTATCTGATTGTAAATAACGATACCGTTGATTTTATTTGTAGAGATGAAACACAAATGGAATTTGCTAATTTTAAAAAAAATAGTAAAATAGATATTTGGTGCTATGATCCTGAATATCATCTAATAATTTTTGAAGGTTTTGATAAAGTAGATAAAAGTTATAAAGTAATGTATAATGGGCAATGGGCATACCTAACCTATTTACCAGAGGTTACAATATATGAAACATGGGAAACACATCTGCAAATATGTTCATTTTTAACATCAGAAGATAATCCATTAAGAATATATCCTAATGATGCGAGCCCCAAAATAGAAATGGATTACAGATATTCTTCATTTATTTATGAAAAATTAGATGGAGATTGGATATACGTATCATGTGATATAAATTGCGAAGGATGTCCAAATGGGAAAGTTGTGTCTGGATGGCTCAGATGGAGAAAAGATGACACATTACTAGTTGATATACGTTATTTATGCTAAAAGTATCATATTGTTTAGAAAAAAATTCATTAATTTTACCTTATGAAATCAAATATACAATACTGCCACTACTGCGAACAATTTGTCTCACAGCGAAACTATATTTTTGATTCCCGCTTCAAATTCACTGCCAAGGAGCTAGACAACGAGACCAGCTACACTTACTTCGGAGCACGCTACTATGATAGTGAGTTGAGTGGGTGGCTGAGTGTAGATCCGATGAGCGATGAAAGGAGATGGGTGAGTCCTTATGCATATTGCCAGTGGAATCCATTAATTTTGGTGGATCCGAGCGGGATGCTAGATGATAATTATAGAATTTATTATGATGGAACTATAGAAAAGGAAGAAACCAATGATCCTACGAATACATATACTTATGTGAATAGTAACTATGAAGAAACAAACTTAGGAACATATCAAGTAGAGAAAAATTCAATTGGGGAAGATATGGTTCGGGCTGGCTGTGGTGCTACTGGTTCTAATGGCAAATATAAATGGGTAAGTATAATAAGTGGAAATTTATATTTCCCAGAGGATGCATTTGCTGCATTACTTGGTGGAATACAAGATTTTTATGAAAATTCAGGTCAAAATATTGATTTAGTGCAAATAAATCAGTTTATGAGTTTAGATAGAGTACATTCGAATAAGGGTAATCGAAGAACATGTTTGGATATAGCATATTATGATCAAAACGGGAAAACTGGAGTTCATACAGATAATCAAAATATATCTTTTAATTTGAATTATAAATTATTGCAATCTCTTAAAAAATTTGGGTTGGGAAGTTATGCTACATATACATCTGTTGCACGCAACAGTTGTACACCTTATCTCCCTGGAACTAATGGATATAGGGGGCATGAAAATCATTTTCATATTGAAGGATTTGATAAATCTAATTTATTTAGATATATGTATATAATATTACCACCCATAACAATAATTGATAATAAAATAGAAAAATAGTAAAATATAAAAAATATATGCAAACAAAAATTTTTTCAATATTGTTTTTAATGTCCATATATGGATATAGCCAATCCTATAAAATAAATGAATTTTGTGAGGAATGGTATGTATTTCCACTTTTATATAATAATTATAAAAGCGACTCTACATGGGTAGAGCATTGGGAAAATTACTGGTATTATAGAAGTAGCGATACTACTAAATTAATACCTGATACATTAGTTATTTCGTTAGATTTAATACCTTCTATAGTAATATTAGATGAGGAAGTAATAAAATCAGCAAAAGATAGTATATATATTATAAAATCAATAATAAATTATAAATATGGTAGTTACCAAGATAGTTATAATGTTATAAATCCAAAACTATCTGACAATGTTGTAATTTATGAGCAAAAAGTTAATCTCAAAAAAATTATTAAAGAAATATTAAAATCTGAAAATGCGGTTCATTATTTAAAAATAATAAAAATACCAATTAGAGAGATGTTAGATAAATTAAATATATATATCTTTGATAGACCAGATACAAATAAGGTTAATTATTATCTAAATCAAATAATTATAACAACCTATTTTATAAATGAAAAAAGTGAGATAAAATGCTCATCTGAATTTACATTCCCAATAAATGGATGTTATAGTGATGACAATTGTTGTGTTTATGAAATGTAAAAGAAATAAATTCAATGAATATCAAGTTTGATACCCGTTACAAATTCACCGCCAAGGAGCTAGACAACGAGACCAGCTACACATACTTCGGAGCTAGATACTATGATAGTGAGCTGAGTGGGTGGCTGTCAGTGGATCCGATGAGCGATAAGTATCCATCGCTATCGCCATATTTGTATTGTTTTAATAATCCAGTCATAATGAAAGACCCAAATGGTAATGATGGTGTGGCTGTAGTAGATAATGAAAATAAAACAATAACTATAAAAGCTGTTTATTATGTTCAAACCGTACCAAATAATAATATGAGTGTTACAGCATATACACCGGAGCAAGTAAAAAGTATGCAAACTGAGGTAAATGGATTTCTGAATAATCAAAATTATCAAGTAAATGAAGGTGAATATTCTGGATATAAAGTAAACTTTGATTTAGAATTCATAGATGGTGGAGAAAGCTGGAATGCAGAAAATAATGCACTTAATGAATTCTATGAAGATATACCTATTGGTAATTATTTTACGTCAGGAGATGAAAATACTAATAAAAGGTTTAAACCTATTGAGAATGAAAAAGATGGTACTAGAGAAACAATCTGTGGTACAACTGAAGATAATCACAGAATAGCGATGAATAGAAGTTGTGGAAATCAAAAAAGAAATATTATACATGAGATATTCCATACATTATTTTTTAATAGGGATGGAGCTGATGATGGCATAGGTGCTTATAATGATAGGGATATGCCTAATCAAAAAGACATAAATGAATTAATAAATAATGAAAATTTGCCAAAAATTAATATAAATGAATAAGTTTAAAAAATTTTCAATAATTTTTATTTTTTGTCTAATAAATTCGCATATTTATGGACAAAAAGTAATAGAGGGTACAGCTCATTCAATAATAACTGATAATCTATTACAATTTGCTACAATAGCAGTGTTTTATAATGATTCTTTAATAACAGGAGGAGCCTCAGATTTCGATGGTAAATTTACAATAATAATACCTGACTCATTACCATATGTGAGACTTCGTTTAAAATATATGTTTTTATATGCTAATGATACGATTATAGATTTACATGATAAAGATACGATTAGAGGGAAATTCTATTTTGGCAAAAGAATACCAAAATATGATTTATTATTTTACGAAAAAGATGCTAAAAGAGATATTTTAGATGGAGATATAAAATTATATATAGAAGCTATAGTATATAATCAAGAAAAATTAAATAAAATCACAAAAAAATATGGATTCAGGTATGTGTGTATAACGACTCCTGATATAGATCAAAACCTAATAGAAAGTGCATATAGATATAATACAGTGATAATAAATTATCTAAATAGAATAAATCATTATGGCTGGAGAAAAGAATTAGATAAAAAGATTGTAAAAAAAATCAAAAGGGGATATTGGTTCCCAGAGGATTTCTGGTCAAATTATTAAATTAATAAAAATTTTATGTGTTTAATAGGTAATGAATTTGAGACAGTAACCATCTCTGATGGCCTCGGTAGAGCTATTCAAGTGAAAAAGAAATCTACTATATATGGTGTAGACTCCGTAGTAGTATCTGGCAAAATAATATTTGATAAGCTTGGCAGACAAGAACAAGTATATCAGCCAGAAACGGAAGCATATAATAGTACTATAAATCATAGTTATAGCAATCTCTCTTGGCAAAATCCCACTACCTATGCTTATGATATAATGGATAGACCTAAACAACAGAATAATCCTGATGGTACGCATATAATTTATTCTTATAATTTTGGGCAAGATAATTTCGGTAAAATATGTTTCAAAACTGCAATAACAGATCCTAATGGTAATATAACAGAGCAATATAAAGATGCACGAGGTCTGCAGACTACAGTAGTAGCTCCTATGAATACTATTACTAGCTTTATATACACATCATTAGGTCAGATAAAGACCTCAATTGATCCAGAGTATAATAATACAAATTACAGCTATGATATGCTAGGCAGATTGATAGAGCGAGAGCATCCTGATGCAGGTATCACGCAATACGATTATGATATGGCAGGAAATATCATAAAAAAGATGAGTGAAAACTCAGATATAGAATATAATTATGAAGAGGGTAGGCTAGCACGTATACATTATCCAGACAATGATGAGATGGATGTATTTTATGAATATGGAGCAGCGGGCAGTGGCAATCAAAGTGGAAGACTAATAAAACAACAAGATGCCTCGGGAGTGCAGACATTCTGGTATGGTAATATGGGAGAGCTGATTGGGAACATACACACTTATGTAGTGCCAGGTGGCGAGCCCTATACTTTTGAGATGCGTTGGAATTATGATAGCTGGAATAGATTAATAAATATACAATATCCCGATGGAGAACTCGTTAGTTATAGATATGATAATGGTGGTAAATTAATAAGTATGAATGGTGAAAAACTAGGGCAGCAATATTATTATATTAAAGAAATCATTTATGACAAATTTGATAGTCGAACTAATATATTCTATGGTAATGGAACATATAGTGAATATTACTATGACCCATTAAATCGTAGATTAAAAAATCTAAAAAGCTATGACGCAAATGGGCATAAAATGCATGATATAGATTATGGCTATGATGGAGTAGGTAATATTTTATATCAATCTAATAATGGGGAATATGTATATAATGGAGCTGGTGGACCCTATAAGTATGATTATAAATATGATGAACTATATAGACTAATACATTCAGGAGGCAATTTCGAATCTAATCATAATGGTAGCATGTATTACAATTTGAATATGAGCTACAGCCCATCTGGCAATATAACAAATAAACAACTATATGGTCAAACTTTAATAAATGGTGGAGTGAATAATATAGACTACAACAGAGACTATCAATATAATGGTAGACCTCATCAAGTAACTAACGCAGGTGAAAATGAATATGAATGGGATGGTAATGGTAATATGATATTTAGAAAAACTCCGCATGGCATAAGGTATCAATGTTGGGATAATGAGGATAGGCTAGTAGCAGTGCATGATGAGGGAGAGATGCCACAGATATCTGCATATCTATATGATGGAGGGGGCGAGAGAGTATGGAAGCTCACAGGTGGAGTGATACAAAACTACATGAATGGCCAGCAAATATATAGCAGTGGGCACCTAGACAAGACACTCTATGCTAGTCCATATATGGTGATGACAGAGAAGGAATATA
>JAPXMM010000015.1:0-27331 GCA_033809015.1 Bacteroidales bacterium | reverse complement strand
TATTATTTGTTTAAAAATCGGCTGTCCGACAAATTTAATTTCTGTATCTTTGCACATGTTGTATCTTTTTTTGCTTTAACAAAGTTACAACATTCGGGAAAATCTTCGGAAAGTACCCGATTTTTTTAAAATTTTAGTCGGTTAGTAGTGATATTTTTTAATATATTTATGTTAATTTTGTATATAAATATTTAGAATTTTTTAAATATGAAAATTAGATATTATATTTTCTTTTTCTTTTTAATGTTTTTTACCACTATACACGCGCAATCTGTGCTCCTTGATGATTTTAATAGAGCTGACAATAATACTGTTGGTAATGGTTGGACAGAGGTAGAGACAGTATCTGCAACCAGTATATCCATTGCATCAAATAGATTAAAAATGGGATCTACTACTGCTGGTAGAGACTGGGCATATCAGGATATATCATCTCATTATACTACAGCTGGACTATCAAATAATACC
This sequence comes from Bacteroidales bacterium, assembly GCA_033809015.1. Classification (GTDB taxonomy): domain Bacteria; phylum Bacteroidota; class Bacteroidia; order Bacteroidales; family DTU049; genus DTU049. Next base: position 26,863 of record JAPXMM010000015.1, on the reverse strand, counting down.
ATGGATTCTATGGTGTGGGCTATAAATTTTTATCAGACACGTACAGATCCTTCTGGTTTTGATAACAGTAACTATGGTATAGCTTTTGTGCTTGGAAGCACTAATGCAAGCTGTACAGATGGTAATGGCTATGCAGTTGTACTAGGAAAAAGTGGCGAAATTGATTCTATAAGGCTTGCAAAATTTTCTGGAGGATTAGATTTGAATAGCAATATTACAAATATTATCTCTTATAGTGATTTCGGGAAGATATATATCAGTATTAAAGTAACATATATACCATCTACAAACACATGGAAACTGTATGTTGAATCAAATAGTATAACCTTTCCTCAATCAGACCCTAGGAATACTGCTACCCTTGCTGATACAGCCATTGACAATACATACACTAGCACCAGTTATGATCTTAAATATCTGGGCTGCTTATGGAATCATAGTAGTGGGTCAAGTGAATATGCACTATTTGATGATATTTATATACCTCAATCATCTGTTATAGGCACCTCAGATATAGTAGCAGTAGCCAATTCCGAGTCCAGTTATGTGCCATCAAACGATAATACTGCTGGGCCTCTCACATCTACACAAGGTACACAAGTGTGGCAGTTTAAAATTCGCGATGGCGGAGCAAGCCTAAACGATGCGGATAATCTACCTACAATCGTTACTGGTATTAAAATATCTAATGCTAATAGTGCGAATATCAATTGGAGTACTGCTATCAAATCTATTGATTTATTTGATGGTAGCACAAATATAGGTTCATTACAGAATGGTAGTGCCAACCTTACTGCTACATATGCTTATTTTACAGGATTAAATATTTCTGTTTCAGATAATACAGAAAAAACGATTACCGTGAGGCTAACTCTAAATTGCCCATTAGGAACAGGAAACGATGATGGTGATTATTTGAGGTTTAATATTAATGCTACAGATGTGAGTACACAATCATCCAGTACAAGCTCACAAATGGCAAATTTTTCTCCAGCATATAGCTCTGATGTATCACCTAGAAATGAAATACAGGTTACAGCTACACGATTATTATTTACACAACAACCACCACTACTCAAGTTAACGCTACAATGACTCCTTCAGTGATTGTTTCTGCAGTAGATTTGTGTGGAAACATAGATTTATCGTATAATGGCGATATAAGTATCATAAGCACTGGTACATTAGACAATTCACCAATAACTGTAACAGCTAGTAATGGACAAGCTACTTTTGGCAATATTATTCATACAGACACAGATACAAACATTGTATTAATAGCTTCGGCGACAGGTTTAACAAGTGATACCAGCAATGCATTTAACATTTATCTGGTTACTCAATTTGAGGATGGCGATTTCATCGTTTTATCATTATGTAGTAATATTGCAGCTTGCCAGAGTGGGTATAGTGCAGGAGATGATGAGATTAGCTTTATGTGTTTCAAAAACATTAGTACCAATGATGAATTTATAATAACAGATAACGGTTATGAGCGTAAATATGCGGGTAAGTGGGGCACCTCAGAGGGTACATATCTGATAAAAAGAACTGGCGGCACTATACCTGCAGGCACAGTAATTACAATAAGATTAAGGAATAATTCTCCATATTTCGAAGGTGTATATCCAGATAATAACTGGTCTATGACTAATATAGGGTGGGCAGGAACATCTGTTGTTTTAAATAGCAACGGTGATCAAATATATTTTTTACAAGGCGGAACATGGTATAAAGGTTCTGCAAGTAATGCACATGATGCTACCTATACACCAGGACATTACTTATTTGCTTTTAATACAAATAATAGTTGGCTATCTTTAATGGATGATTCTAAAGAATCAGGCCTTGTAATGGGAATGGAATGTATGTCTATGATGCCTGGAGTAGCTACAGATTATATCATATACACTGGATCCATAGATACTGCTTCTAAAATAGATTGGATACGTAGAGCGAATAATCCTGCTAATTGGACTTCTTTTAGTGGATGTAGTAATTATTATGCTGATAATCGCCATTATCAGGAAAGTTATGACATATCTACCAGCGCTAGTGGTACTTATGTATGGACTGGAGAGAAAAATAATAATTGGTTTGATTGTGGTAATTGGCAAAATTTGAAAGTCCCAGATACTCTTGCTAACGTTATTATACCTGCTAGCGGTGTCACTAACGAAGTGAGTATACCTACACCACCTACTGCTCCTATTATCTATCAGGCTGCCTATTGTAAAGATATTTTAATTGATACTAATAGAACTTTTACTATGTCTAATACTGATTCTAAACTATGGATATATAGAAATATGACTATTAAAACTTCATTTACTCTTTCACAAGGTTTAGTAGTTTTCAAAGGGATAAATGATGGTTATCTAAAAATAGATAGTGGTAGAATTGTAAAATTTTATGATGTAGAACTCAATAAAATATCTTCAAACAAAACTTTAAATTTATATGATGATTTTAGTTCATTAATTGTGCAAAATCAATTAAAATTGCAGAAAGGAATTATCAATAATCAAAATAATAATTCCGTAGTAATCATAGAAAATCCTGCTACAAATGCTGTCAGTTCACACAGCATAAACAGTTACATCGCTAATAAAATTAAACGCAAGGTTAATTCTACAGGTAGTTACGATTTACCATTAGGCACTACTTCTTATTATGAAATTGCTAATATCAATTTGAATAATGCAACTGGTATTAATTACATAAATGCTAAATTTAATACACCCATTACTCTGATAGATATTTCTGGCTTGGGACTTTATGTTAATGGGACTTTATTAACTGATTTATTGAATTATGGATATTGGACAATAGAGCAAGAGGGGGATACCACACTAGATTATAATATTTCAATCACTTCTCGTGGACATAATAATCAAGCTGCTTTTGCTTCTGCACATACTGTTGTGAAAAGAGCTAATTCATCTGCAAATTGGTCATTAGAAGGTGCACACAATAATTCAGACCAAGCTATGGGAACTGATGTAAATGGTACTAATTGGGTAAAAGCTAAACGAACTAATTTAACTACAATGTCTGATTTTGCCATCGCTAAAGGTACTAATCCTTTACCAATAAAATTATTATATTTTGATGTATATTTAGAAAATCAGCAAATAAAACTAAAATGGGCTACAGCTACTGAGCAGAATGTGTCTCATTTTTCTATTTATCGTAATAATTATACTAAAAATTCACAAAATGCGATTTTAAATATTCCAGCTTTTGGTAACAGTAATCAGCTACAAGAATATATCGCAACAGATTATAATCCTGAAAATGGATGGAATACTTATTATTTAGAAGAGATCGATTATGATGGTACCCAAAAACTAGTAGCTACAGATGCTATTTATTTTAACTATAGTATAGATATTGAATTTGAATATAATAATAGCTCACAATTACTTTTCATTAAATTAAATGAAATTTGTGACTCCTATCAATCACTGATTATTTATTCAATAGATGGAAAAATATTGTATTATTATGATCTCACTAATAATACAAATACGTCTGTACCTTTAAACATAAAAAGTCCTGTAATTTTAAAATTTAATATTTGTAATACTTCACAGCAATATTTGTTAGTTCCTTAATGATTATTGATTTATTATTCCATTGCTATTTCATAAATAATATTGCTAATAAATAAAAAACTACGAAATTTGCAAAAAATATATATTATGGCTCAAGATAATGAACTATTCAAAAGACTCGTTTCACATTGCAAAGAATACGGTTTCATCTTCCCATCCTCTGAAATATATGACGGTTTATCTGCAGTATATGATTATGGTCAATATGGAGTGGAGCTCAAAAACAACATAAAACAATACTGGTGGCGAAGTATGGTACAATTTCATGAGAATATAGTGGGAATAGATGCAGCTATACTAATGCACCCTAAAGTCTGGAAAGCTAGCGGCCATGTGGATGCTTTCAATGACCCATTAATAGATAACAAAGATAGCAAGATCAGATATAAAGCAGATCAACTGGTAGAAGATTATATAGAAAAACTACACGAAAAAGCAGAAAAAGAAGTAGATAAAGCCAAAAAACGTTTCGGTGATAATTTCGATGAACAATTATTTAGAGATACTAATGAAAAGGTTAAAAAATATATCGATGAAGCTGAGGAAATTACTAATAAATTAGTTAAATTATTAGAAGAAAATAATTTAACTGGTCTGAAAGCATTAATAGAAGAATTAAAGATAGTTTGTCCAGTCAGTGGTACTAGTAATTGGACAGAGGTTAGGCAATTTAATCTGATGTTTAGTACTCAGCTAGGTAGCACTGCAGATGATACAATGACTATATATCTGAGACCAGAAACTGCTCAAGGTATTTACGTGAATTATTTAAATATATTAAAAACATCTAGACAAAAAGTGCCTTTTGGCATAGCTCAAATCGGCAAAGCATTTAGAAATGAAATCGTTGCTAGACAATTTATTTTTAGAATGAGAGAATTCGAACAAATGGAAATGCAATATTTTGTGAAACCACGAACTGAAAAAGAATGGTTCGAATATTGGAAAGAACAAAGAATGCAATGGCATCTTTCATTAGGAATACCAAAAGAAAAATATCGCTGGCATGAGCACGAAAAATTAGCTCATTATGCTAACGCTGCTGTAGATATAGAATATGAATTCCCATTTGGATTCAAAGAAATAGAAGGCATTCACTCACGTACAGATTATGACCTCAAACGTCATCAAGAGTTTAGTGGTAAAAAAATGTTGTATTTCGATCCTGATATTCAAGATTCATATATTCCATATGTTGTAGAGACATCTGTGGGCTTAGATAGAACAATATTAGCAGTGCTATCACATGCATTTACTGAGGAGACATTGAGTGATGGCAGTACTAGAGTATTGCTAAAAATACCAGATTTTCTAGCACCAATTAAAGTTGCTATTCTTCCATTAGTTAAAAAAGATGGGATGAACGACTATGCATTAAATATTTTTAATGATCTTAAAAAATATTATCTATGCCAATATGATGAAAAGGATAGCATAGGAAGACGCTATCGTAGACAAGACGCCATCGGCACACCATATTGCATTACTATAGATGGACAGACCTTAGAAGATAATACAGTAACTATAAGAGAAAGAGATAGTATGCTACAAGATCGCATTCCTGTTGATAATATTAGAAAATATTTACATAATAAAATAAATGTGATATGAAAAAAGAAAATAAAATTATTGAAAATATTAATTCAGATGTATTAGTAGAACTGGTAAATACTAATATCCATATACAAGACAGAATAGTTTTGCAAAGTGTATCTCTTACCTTGAAAAAAGGAGATTTTATCTATTTGATAGGTAAAACTGGCAGTGGAAAATCTTCATTACTAAAAACATTATATGCAGATCAACCTTTTAATGGTGATAAAGGAATAGTACTTGGCTATGATTTAAAAAATATAAAACCAAAACAAATTCAAGAATTAAGAAGAAAAATAGGTATTATTTTTCAAGATTTTCAATTATTGACCGACAGAAATGTAGAAAAAAATCTCGAATTTGTGTTCAAAGCTACTGGATGGAAAGATAAACATAAAATTAACAATAAAATAGACGAAGTTTTAAATATGGTAGGCCTGCAAGATGTGAGAAAAAAAATGCCTCATCAATTGTCTGGTGGTGAACAACAGAAACTAGTTATTGCTAGAGCCTTATTAAATGATCCAGAACTTATTTTAGCAGATGAACCTACAGGCAACCTAGATCTAGCTTCATCAAAAGATATTTTAGATATTCTCACAAAATTAAAAAATAATAATCGAGCTATTATCATGGCTACACACGACTTATTATCGATACAATCATTTCCTCAAAAAACTTATAAATGCGAGGATGGTATCTTTGCAGAAATGATGTGAGAGCTAAAAAATAAAACATTATGAAAATATTAGTTGTAATTAATGATGCTCCATATGGTGATGACAGACCATATAATGCATTGAGAACGGCTATGACTTTGCAAAAAGAATATGACAATGTCGAAATAAAAGTTTTTTTATTTGGTGATGCTGTATTTTGTGCTAAATCTGAACAAAAAACTCCAGATGGACAGTATAATATCGAGAGAATGATAAAAAGTGTTCTGTCTCACGGTGCAGAAGTTAAAGTATGTACTAGCTGTGCTACAGTTCGTGGTATCAGCGAGAATGATTTAATACCCGATGTTCATTTGAGTAATATGAAAGAGTACACTCAATGGGTTGTAGATAGTGATAAGGTATTAACTTTCTAGTATTTTACTATTAGAGCTATTTTTATTAATTTTGCAATAAATTTTCTAAAATTTATAATGTCTTCAAATAGGAAAATAGCTATTCATACATTAGGTTGTAAGCTGAATTTTGCTGAATCTTCTTTTTTATTAAATAAATTTAGAGAGCGAGATTATGATATTGTGTCATTTGATGAGGATGCAGATATCTATGTCATACATAGTTGCACTGTTACAGCTACTGCAGATAAAAAAACTCGTCAAATTATTAACAAAGTAAAAAATGCGAAGCCTACAGCTCAGATAGCTCTCATTGGTTGTATGGTAGATAATTTATCCTCTGATAATTCTATTTTTGATAAAACTACCTGGGCACTGGGTAATAAAGACAAAATGATACTGCCCGAGATTATAAACAATGAAAATTATGATTATACATCTAAAGGTTTTGATTTCCAATTAGCCGTAAGCTCGCTTGATAGAACTAGATCATTTCTAAAAATCCAAGATGGATGCGATTATTTCTGCTCTTATTGCACTATACCATATGTACGTGGGCGTAGTAGAAGTGCTAAGATAGATGAAGTATTAGAGCAATTAGATAAATTGGTAGTCGAAGGCATAAAAGAAGTTATTTTCACGGGAGTAAATATAGGGGATTTTGGTAAAAAGGATGGTGATAATTTTTATAATTTACTTAAAACTATTGCAGAAAAACACTATCCTATGAGATTTCGTATTAGCTCGATAGAGCCAGATTTATTAAGCGATGAAATTATAGATTTAGTAGCTAGTACAGAAGTTTTTATGCCACATTTTCATATTCCACTACAGCACGGTAGCGATAGGATTTTGAAATTGATGAGACGTAGATATACTGCTAAAGATTTTTATAATCTTATTTATTCAATAAAAAAATCCATTCCAGAAGTTTTTATTGCTAATGACGTCATTGTAGGCTTCCCAGGTGAGAGCGATAATGACTTTGATGAGATGTATGCTTTATTAAAAGATTTACCCATTACATATTTACATGTTTTCCCATATAGTGATAGACCATTGGCTAAATCTTATAATTTTGAAAGTAAAATTTCTCCAAATATTAAAAAACAAAGATCTGCAGCATTGATTAATCTTAGTAATCAAAAACATGAAGATTTTTGTAAAAATTATTTAAATAAGACTGCCAATGTCTTATGGGAGGCAAAAAATGAAGATGGTTTCATAAGTGGATATACAGAAAATTATATTCGAGTTTTTAGTAAATTTGATGAAAAATTAATTAATAAAATTTCTAAAGTAAGATTAGAAAAAATAGAAAACAAAAGAATAATAGCTAAAATAGTAGAATAATGAAAAATGAAAGCTTAGTAGAGATTTTAATGCCCAAAGTAATAGAGCTAGTTGAGGAAGTTGGCAATTTCATAGTAAACGAAAGGCGAAATTTCGACATGAATAGAGTAGAGGAGAAGTCGCCACGCAATTTAGTCTCTTATGTAGACAAAACTGCAGAAGAGAAATTAATTGATGGGTTATCGATTTTATTACCAAATAGTAGTTTTTTGAGCGAGGAATTTCATAGTTTAGAAATATTAGATGAACTTAGCTGGATTATTGATCCATTGGATGGTACAACAAATTTTGTTCATAATTTTCCTCTTTATACTATAAGTATAGCTCTAGCTGTAGAACAAGAACTGATGATGGGCATAGTGTATGATCCTCTACACAAAGAGATGTTTCATGCTATTCGGGAACATGGTGCCTATCTAAATGAAAGGCAAATTCATGTGTCTAAAACAGCTTCTTTAAATGATTCTTTGTGGGCAACAGGTTTCCCATATCAAGATTTTGGTAAATTAAAAGAATATGTGGATTTCTTTTATCACCTAATAAAAGTTTCTCATGGAGTTCGTCGCTTAGGTAGTGCAGCAGCTGATTTAGCATGGACTGCTTGTGGTAGAGTAGATGGTTTCTATGAATATGGACTCAGCCCATGGGATGTGGCTGGTGGTGTAATAATCGTACAAGAAGCTGGTGGTAAAATTACAAATTTCACCTGCGGCGATGAAGTATTATTCTCTAAAGAAATTATTGCTAGCAATAGCTTAATACATGATGAATTTTTAGATAATTTCGAAAAAATTTATTTTAGCATATAAAAATAAATAGATTTTATGCTTCCTTTAGTAGAGAAATATTTTAATGAGATATCAGATCTTCAGTTATCTCAATTAGAAAATTATAAAAATATTTTATTAGATTGGAATAGTAAAGTAAACTTGATTTCAAGAAAAGATCAAGATAATTTCGAGCAGCATCATTTACTTCATTGCCTTGCTATTACTAAATTTTACAAATTTATTTCTCAGCAAAAAGTCGTGGATATTGGTACTGGTGGTGGTTTACCTGGAATACCCTTGGCTATTATGTTCCCACAAACAGAATTTATTCTTATAGATTCTAGAAAAAATAAAATCATAGCTTTACAAGAAATTGTTTATACTCTACATTTAACTAATGTTACTATTATAAATGAAAGAGTAGAAAACTTAAATATGCTATATAATCTAGCTATTGGAAGAGCAGTAGGAAATATGCAAACATTGATTAATTGGATTACACCAAACATTCGCCCTTTACAATCTGAACCGTTTTTAATTTACCTCAAAGGTGATGATGTTTTCGATGAAATCTCATCTTTAAATTATAAATATACTATCAAAACTATTATAGAAATAATAGATTTACCATATTATCAGGATAAATATCTCGTAATGCTTTATAAATGATCAAATCATGAATAATTTTGATACATTTTAATAATGTTTTACTAATTTTCTTTATTTTTGTAAAAAAAATTGAAACTTCCAAGATATCTATCATCTAAACTCATAAAAAACAAACAAGAAGGTTCAGCACGACCGGTGTTGATAATTGCTCAGATATCTATTGCTATTAGCATCATTGCTATGTTGATATCATTTTCAATAATTAGAGGTTTCAAAACTGAGATTAAAAATAAAGTTGTAGGCTTTAATGGTCATTTACAAATAGCTAATTATAGCAGTTTAGCAGATGCTTTTGGTACTGCCCCAATAACCTATCCTCGTAATGATATAGAGAGCATTAAATCTATAAAAAATGTAATTTCTGTAGCACCTATCATAGAAAAACCTGCTATATTAAATGAGAATAACTTGATCGAAGGTATAATATTTAAAGGTATAAACAAGGACTACCCAACAGATTTTTTTAATAAAAATTTAGTAAAAGGAAGACTGCCAAATTTAGATACTGCACTTACAGAAGTATGCATTTCAGAAAATATATCTAAAAAGTACAATTTAGATATAGATAGTGCTGTGAGAGTGTATTTTTTCAAAGAAGGACAATATACTCCACGGGGACGAAAATTGAAAGTAGTAAGCATATATAATAGTGGATTGCAAGATTATGATGATCATTACATCCTAGGAAACATAAAAATACCGCAACAGTTAGAAGGATGGGGCGACACACTTGTGAGTGCATATGAGATATTTTTGTCAAATATAGACATTATCGACCAATTGAAACCCATAATTCTTCAAAGATTAGATTATGACGTTCAATTGATCGATGTCAGAGAAAAGGAGAGCCGTTTTTTCTCATGGTTAGAGATGCTTAATAGTAATGTAATAGTTATCTATATCTTAATGGCAATAGTAGCTTTTATCAATATCATAGGAATATTACTGATTCTGATATTGGAAAAAATAAAATTTATAGGATTAATGAAGACATTAGGGATGACAAATAAAAAACTTACATCAGTATTTCTATGGTTGACGATGAGATATATATTATTTAGCTTATTAATAGGTAATATAATTACAATTATAATCATAATAATTCAGAATTTATGGCATGTAATACCATTAAATGAGACAATGTATTACATGTCTTATGTGCCAATGCAGTTAAATTTGGATTATTTTATAATTGCCAACTTAGCAATAATAATTTTAGGATTATTGGGAATAATCATACCAAGAATAGTAATAAGGCAGATATCACCGGCTGAGGCAGTAAGGGCAGAGTGAAATGGTGGGGGAGGGTAAGGGAGGGAATAGAATTAACATTTATGTTAGCCTTTCCCTATGCTTTAATTTTAACCTCACATACACATACCACGCTTCCCAGTCTGACGCTGCTAAATTCAACATCCTACCTATATCTTCTATCACTCTATTCAATAAATATTTGTGCTTCACCACGTACCACATTATGTAACTCTGCAAATACTTCGTAGCTACTCCTCTAAATGTATTATTTATCCATCCTGCAAAATCATTTTCCTTGTCCTTCACTATCGATAAACCATGCTGTCCATACTTTTTTGTCCTTTTAGTAATTATAGTTTTATCTTTTATGCTCTGCGTCTTCAAATTCTTGAATTCTTCATTATCAGGCGAGCAAATCACAGCATTTTTAGATATTTTAGCTAATAATATTTTATCTATCTGGTCTCGCTTCACATTATCTAAACCCGTTAATTTGCAGAGCATATTGCCACTTCTGTCTATCATAGATAGTACAGCTACATTGTGAGTTTTTAGCTCTTGAGCTAATAGATATTCTTCTAAAGTTTTATATCTGCGCCCTTTTTCAGAATATTTCAATAGTAGTTCATCTATTTCCATAATGCCAAAGAAGTTTACATTACTTTCGAAGCTTCTGAGAGCAGATAGAATGCGATGTCGCCATTCGAAGCTAGTAGGTAGAGAAATACGAAGTTCTTTAGAGCATTCACGTAAGGTTTTACCCTCGAGCATCAGACGAATGTAGTCCAACATTAATTCTTTTTTGTGTAGGTAATAAACAAAGGTGCCAGTAGTTTCACGGAAGTTTTTACCACATTTTTTGCATTTATACATTTGCTGACCTTGCTGATGGCCATTTTTTTTGATATGTATGCTTTTGCAATTAGGACATTGTGGAGAGACGCTTTGAGCTTTTAGATGTTGATAATCGACTACGTCGTTGCCTTGGCATTTCATCTTATTGTAGAGATTATTGAGAAATTCTAAATTTTGTTGTTTGCCCTGTGAGAGGTGCTCTTGGAGGTTTGATACTATATCTTTCATATATAAAAAATTTTATTACAAAGATAGTATATTTTTAAAATATAAGCATATGAATATTTAAACATTAAAACATCCCTACACTTTTACCAACCCTTTATCCCTTTTAAATATTTAAAATTATAACTATAATTAAAGTTATATCATTAAAAAATTAATTCCTTATTCTGTAGCAAAAAATTTTAAATATTAATATTAATAATAAAAGTTGCATTAATATTATTAGAGGAAATATATTTGGCAAGATTTTTTAATAGAGTCAATATATATTAATAGTTTTCTTTTTTTTATTCTTAATGGTTCTGTAAATTATTTTTTTATTTATAATTTTTATTTTAAATTTGCAAACTAATTCTCTCCGTAGCTCAGTTGGTAGAGCAGCTGACTCTTAATCAGCGGGTCGCAGGTTCGAATCCTGTCGGGGAGACTTTGGATTTTATTTCCCAAATATAAAATATTTTGATTTCCATTAAAAAATATATATTTTTGCTAATAATTTATTTATGAGTATTAAAGAAAATTTGCAAAAAATAAAACAAGAGTTGCCAGCTCATGTTACCTTAGTAGCTGTATCGAAGACTAAAACTATTGATGAAATTATTGAAGCGTATAATGCTGGGCAATTAGATTTTGGTGAAAACTATGTCCAGGAGCTTAGAAAAAAGCAACCACTCACACCCAAGGATATTAAATGGCATTTTATAGGTACTTTGCAAACAAAACAAATCAAATACATTGCTCCATTTGTATATATGATTCATAGTGTTACATCAATCAGGCATATAGAAGAAATAGATAAGCGAGCCAAACAGAATAATAGAATTATACCCGTATTGATAGAATTGCACATAGCTAATGAGATTACTAAATCTGGGGTAGATGATAGTGAACTTTTTGAACTTATAGAATATTACAACAATAATAATTTTACAAATATAGAGATACAAGGATTAATGGGAATGGCTACTTTTACTGATGATAAAGAACAGATAAGGCAAGAATTCAAACATTTAAAAAAAATTTTTGATATGGTAAAAGAAAAATATTTTAATAACAATGTAAATTTCAAACATTTATCTATGGGAATGTCAAGTGATTATATGATAGCTATAGAAGAAGGTGGTACAATAGTGAGGATAGGAACATTAATTTTTGGTGAAAGGAAAATATATTAAAAAAAAAATTTTTTGTTTAAAAAAGTTTTGTAATAAATAATAAATTTATTATTTTTGCAAACGAAAAAATCGGGAGAGATGCTCGAGCGGTTTAAGAGGCACGCCTGGAGAGCGTGTAATCGTCAAAAGCGATTCGTGGGTTCGAATCCCACTCTCTCCGTAAATAAATTAAAATGAAAAAAACAAACCAAAAGAAAAATAAAACAAATATGAAAAAGATTACAACAGTATTGGTAATTTTAACTGTAGCATTTGGGATATCCGCTTTTGCACAGAATCAAACACAACAAAATGCAAATGACACACAAAAAGTTCAAGCACAAACAACAGATACTGTAGATACTGCAGCAGCTACACTAACATCAGTAGGCCAAGATCAACAGACTGAAGAAGCTGCTCCTAAGCAAAATTTCCATCAAATGTTAAAACAAAAATTCATCGAGGGTGGTGTAGGTTGGATGACTCCTATATTACTTGTTTTAATATTAGGATTAGCTATTAGCATTGAGCGTGTTATTTATCTTTCATTGGCAAGGACAAATTCAAAAGCTTTATTAGAACAAATTGAAAAATTTGTATTAGAAGAAAAAGATGTTGAAAAAGCAAAAGAACTATGTCGTGATACCAGAGGTCCTGTGGCTAGCGTATTTTATCAAGGATTATTAAGATTTAATGAATCTTTAGAAAATATAGAAAAAGCAATTGCTTCATATGGTAGCGTGCAAATGGGACATTTAGAGTCAAATCTTACTTGGTTATCATTATTCATTGCTATTGCACCATCTTTAGGATTTTTAGGAACAGTAGTAGGTATGGTACAGGCATTTGATGCTATCGAAGCAGCAGGTGATATCAGTCCTACCATTGTAGCAGGTGGTATGAAGGTAGCACTTTTGACAACTGTATTTGGTCTAATCGTAGCTTTAATTTTACAAGTTTTCTTTAATTATATTGTTTCACAAATAGAAACTATAGTAAATGATATGGAAGATAGCACCATTACATTTATGGATATCGTTTCTTTAGCAAAAAATAATAAATAATTATGAAAAATAAAAAAATATTTAACATAATATTTGCAGCCGTAATAATTATATCAGCAGTTTTAGTTTTACTAGTAAAAAATGTAGATATAAAACTTTATGTAGGGTATATTTTAATAGGTTTATCAGTAATTGCATTATTATACTCTGCTATTAGCTTAATAACTAGAAATTTTAAGAAAAACCTAAAGTCTATAATTGCTTTTTTAGCAGCTATCGCTTTAGTAATCTTATTTTATTTCATAGCACCTAGTGATGACCTTAGTATAGCAGTTTACGAAAAAACTAATACTCCTCTAGGATGGAGTAAAATAGTTAGTGCAGGTATGTATCTAGTATATACTTTGTTAGGAATAGTTGTTTTCTCTCTTATATATTCTCAGGTAAGACGTTTAGTAAAAAAATAAAATTATTAAATTATGGCTAGAAAATTCCCTCAATTAAATATGTCTTCGACGGCAGATATTTCCTTCTTACTACTAACTTTCTTTTTACTTACCTCATCTATTAATACAGATAAGGGATTATCGCGTATGTTACCACCCTTACCAGATCCTAATGCTAAACCACCTATTATAAAAGAAAGAAATGTATTTAAGGTTTTAGTTAATACTTATGACCAACTATTAGTAGAAGGGAAACCAGGAGATATACGTAATCTGCGCAAGCAGGTAAAAGAATTTATAAAAAATCCTTATGATGATCCTAATCTCAGTGAAGGTGAAATTATTACTTTACCTAATCTAGGACAAGTAAGGAAATCTAAAGGTATAATATCATTACAAAATGATAGAGGCACCTCTTATGATATGTATATCAGGGTTCAGAATGAATTAGCAGGTGCTATTTATGAGCTTAGAGATGAGCTAGCCCAAGAAAAATTAGGTAGATCTATTTCGCAGATAAGTGATCAAACTATATTAGATGAAATACAAAAAGCAATACCTATGTCTATTTCAGAAGCTGAACCAAAAGCAGTAGGAGGTAAATGATATGGCAAGATTTAGAAAAGAAAAGATAAATGAAGTTCCAGCTTTAAATACTTCTTCAATGTCTGATATTATATTTATGTTCCTCTTTTTCTTTATGGTTATTACAACTATTCGTGAAGCTACATTATTTGTCCATGTTACTGTACCAGCTGCTACAGAAGTACAAAAATTAGAAAGGAAAAATTTAGTATCTTATATTTATATAGGAATACCTACTAAACCCGAAATGTATGGATCAGAACCACGAATTCAGTTAAATGATCAATTTGGAACAGTAGAACAAATAAGTGCCTTCATCGAAAGTGAACGTGCTGCTCGTCCAGAACAAGACAGACCTTTCTTAACAACTTCTCTTAAAGTAGATCAGAAAGTTCGTATGGGTATAGTAACTGATGTGAAACAAGAACTTAGAAAAGTGGGTGCTTATAAAATTAATTACTCAGCTAGAAAAACTGATAATTTATTTAAATAGGTATTTAGCTGATAAATTTATTTTTGCTGGCTTCGATACGCCCTATCGGGTTACTCAACCAGCAAAAAAAGTAACGATGGTGGATGGGTAGAGCCGGAGGTCGTACTGAAAGTGGTTGGTTACGGTACGTCCTATCAGGCTACTCAACCACCATAATTAATGATGTCTGAACCGCAGATTTTCAGAAGACTTGTAGTGAGATACGTTGAACTATTTGACTGATGGGCTATGATTTATTAAAACAAACAAGGATATTTGTTTAACATAGTTTAACATAGTTTAAACATTTTGTTTTAAACTTTTAAACCTTTAAACTTCTAAACTATAAACTCCTAAACTCCTCAATTTTTCAACTTTCTCCCTTTCTCTCCTTCTCCCCATCTCCCCATCACTTAATCTACTAATTAGTTATTACTAAACGCCTATTTCAATTATTTTATATAAATTTATACAATTCTATCAACTTTTTCTCTTCATTTTCCCAGTTATAATATTGCTCTATTGCTCTTCTGCCATTTAAGCCCATTTCCTCAGCTACCTGATCATTATTTATTAAATATCTAACCTTTTCTGTTATTACATCAGTATCAAATGGATTAATACAAAAACCACAATTATTCATTTCTATAATTTCTTTATAATGTGGCATATCAGATGCGATAATCAGTAAACCAGCAGCTAAATATTCAAATATTTTAGTATTTAATCCTATTAAATGATTGGGCACAGGATGTAATAAAAGTAATCCTATTTTAACATTAGAAAGCAAACCTACTATTTCTTCCCTATTCAAAATGCCATGATAAATCACTTGCTCCCATTCTTTATGATTTTGCAAATCAGTTTCTAGAGATGGAGTAGAAAAATTGCCAGCCAAATGAAGTTTTATGCCAGATCGATATGCTACCTGCATCATCTCATATATTCCCCTGATCTCTGATATACTGCCAATGTACACCATAGCATTCTCTCTATCTTTCCATTGCACATTTATTTTTGCAAATTCATTCAACTTGGGATAATTTCTCACCTCGACAGTTTTATCATTATATTGCTTTAATCTATTTGTGATTTCTGGAACTACAGTTACTATAGCAGTAAATTTCTTTGCAGATTTATTTTCATATTTTTCAAAAGCACTAGCGATTATTTTAAGTATAAATTTATTAAGATACGGTTTACTTAATAATTGTTTAGGTACATCTTCGTGAACATCATAGATAACTTTCTTATTTTTTTTCAAAAGTTTAAGTCCAATAGGTATAAGCTCTGGATCATGAAAATGGTAGATATCTGCATCTATTTCTATAGCTTTTTTATAAACTTTTCGTGTAGTGAATATCATACGTTTCCATCTAGATAGAGGCTTACTCACATCATATATTTTTATTCCATCTACTATATTATCTCTGTGACCATCAGCTACTACTAGACTCATTTCATAAATATTTTGTAAACTTTTGCATTCTTTATGAAATATCCTAATATCATCTCTTTTGTGTACACTAGTTAAATGACAAACTCTCTGCATATTTATTACATTTTTTAAAATATAGAATGACCAGAAACAAAATTAATATTTTTTATCAAAGATAAGCTCATTATATATTTCTATGAATTTCCTTTTATTCACATCTATAGTAGCTTTTTGTAGAAGTATATTTCTATTTATTTGCCATGCATTTATGTGATCAATTTTCAGAGCTTTATCTATAAAATTTATTTTCAAATCATTGACTATCAATCCATTAATTTCATTTTTAATCCATTCATGATATGTAGGTAAATCAGATACAACCGGAATGCAGCCAAAGCTTATAGCTTCTAATAAACTCGTAGGAGTACCATCAGATATAGGAATAGACACATAGAGTATAGCTTTGCTGTAATATTCATAATTCTTATCTTTAGATAACCAACCGACAAATTTCACGTTATTTTCTAAAAGTCTATTTTTTACAATATACTTTAGCCTCTCTTTATCATCACCTTCACCAGCTATTACAAGCTGCCAATCTTTATCATCACTATTTTGCAAAAATCTCTCAAAGGCCAATATTATCTCATCTATCCTATATATTGGCTTTAGTAATCTATTAGAATAAATCATTTTCTCTTTTTCTGGTAATGAATCAGGTGGATTCTGGATATTTGATAAAATAACTTGTCTAACTGGAATATCTTTATTGGTAATTTTTTGTATTTTTTGTATTACATATTCGGCATCAGCAGTACAAATATTGGAATTATTAATTACGTATTTTACCATTTTGCGATAAAATAAACCTTTATGAGGCGTTAGTAGTACATCGCTACCCCAAGCTGTAAGCACTATAGGTGTTTTTGTTTTTTTAGCAGCTAGTACAGTCATTAGTGCCGCTGTAGATATTTGCTGTATATGTATTAGAGAATATTTATTTTTTTTTAATAATTTTTTTAGTTTAAAAAATGAAATCAAAAATTTAAAAGGTTTTTTAATAGAAAAATTAAATTTATATAAATTGCTATTTTTATAATCAAATTTATCATTAATCGTATCAGTAGCTATATCTATATTGTCGAAATAAGAATTAATAAGATTATAAAAATTATACAAGTGAATAGAATTAGAGCTAATAATTAGTAATTTTTTCATAAAATATGTCTTTAATTTTTCTTTTTAGAAAAAACAGGCTCATAAAGAAATAAAAATGTTAACATATAGGTAAAAAATACTACACCAGATTGACGTTGCAATATAGATTCCCACATTCCAAAGTATACAATACATATCATTACATATAAAAGTAAATATTTCTTTTGTTTAATAGCTTTAACAATATAAACACAAATAATTGCTAAGTAAGCCAAAAGACCAATTATTCCCATTTCGATAGCTATGCGTAAATATTGATTATGTGAGTCTAGTAAAGGATTCATAAATGAGGTAAGGCCATATTGGCTATATACATCTCTATAGACATCACCAGCACTACCTACTCCATAACCCATAGGATTTTCTTTAATTTTTTGCCAGCTTAAGGTCCATAAAATTAATCTTTTTTCATTAGCTTTATTAATAAATTCCTCTGAGTTTATATATTCTTGCGGATTTTCTATAAAAGTCACAGTATTATGATAAGTTTCACTAAAATTAATTGCTCTGAAATTCACATATTTAATTACCAAAAAACTAATAATTATTAAGCAAATGACAATGACAGAAGCTAATTTAGGTTTCAATTTTTTATATAAATATAAAGCTAATAATACAATAATTGTAAAAAACAAAAATAAATTAGCAGATAATGATGACAGTAATAATATACTAACTATTGCAATTATCGAAAAAAATATTAAAAACCATTTAGGGAAATCGATAACTTTTTTGTATTGCCAATAAAATGTAGTGATTAAGCAAATTATAATGTAGAAACTCAAATAAGATGGATGTATATGTTGAGAAAATCTAGAAGTGAAAAACGCCGGCATAATATGAATCTCATTATACATAATGATAGATCCTACAAAACCAATAATACCCCTAATAATCACTAATAATATAAATGAAAATATCCAGAATGGTAATGATATAGGTTTTTTTGATTTAAATAAAAACAAAATACCAAAGACTAAAAAAGATAATTTTTTTTCTAATTCAAAAAGTCCATCTTTTGTATCTGTGGCTTTAAAAAAAAATATCACGTATAAAACAAAAAATAAAACCCACAATATATTGATATTCCACTGAAAGATTAAATCTTTTTTAATAATTCCATAAATACAAATTATCACAAAGCCGAACACTCCAAATGCGGCGTGAGAAGGGTATAAAAACAACATTAATAATGGCAAAATAATAGCAATATCATAATAACTTTTAGGAGATATTTGTTTAAAAAAGTCTTTAACTAATTCTTTGCTCATGTTTTATATTAATAAAAAAATTTTTTTTATTAACAAAATTACATTTAAAATTTCAAATATTTTAAAAATAAGATATTCAATTAGGCGTTTAATCAATAACTAAATTATTATTTTGAATGTATCAGTGATAACTTTATTTGATAAAAGTTTAATTTATTTTTTGGTAAATTATAGACATCTTTATAAAGAATTATATTTGAAAATTAAAAGTGGAATATATGATAACTCAAAAATGTTTCCTATCTATCTGTCATTAAGTGTTTTACATAATAATATATTTTCTGTTTAAAATGAGCAATGATATTTAATCAATAATATTTATATATCTAAATTCAATATTAATACATACTTTATAGAAATATTATTTAAAAATTAAATTTTTAAATAATATTATTTTAATTTATAATTATAAAAGTATAAATTGTAATTTATTTAAATTACTATATCATAGTTAATTTTAAACATTTATAAAAATCTTCACTAGTAAAATGATTCGAGCAAAGAATTAATCTTGGAGTTATTTTATTTTTATCAATAATTTATTAATTATATAAAAAAATATTTTAATTTTGTCTAATAAAAATTTTATAAACATGAAAAAAACAATTTTATTGATATGTTTTACAACATTACTTATTTTTTCAACAACGAGTTGTGTAAAAGATGAGTTTAATATTGAAAATATAGCAACATCTGAATGGAGTCCTAATATAGCTGCTCCTATCATAAACTCAAACTTAAATATGTGGGATTTAATGAACGACTATGATAGTACAGAGGTCTTCGAGGAATATAACACCAAACTTATCTATTTAGTTTATCAAGGTAATATAGCTACTAATACCATGGAAAACTATATCAATATTCCTAGTCAAAATCAGTCATTTAGTCAATTAACTATTAATATACCTGGTGTTAACCTGAGTAGTGATTATGAAGTTACACATAATTATTCTTTTAATTTATCCTTGCCTAATGGCATGATCATAGATACTATGTTTTTGAAATCATTGGATTTATCATTACAAATTAATCATGACATAAATTATCCAATAGATGTTAATTTTTCTATTAATAATGCTACAGTGAACAATAGCTCACATAGTGAGACTTTTTCAGTACCCTCACTAAACTACAATTATTCCAAGCATTATAATAATATTAAACTACGATTAGGTGCTAATAATCAGTTATCTTTTGACATAAAGATTACTATTCATGGAGATGGATCTACTAATCAGTCACCTTATTTTTTTATTCTCAGTATAGGAATGAATAATATTGCATTTTCTAAACTTTTCGGCAATTTAGGTAACTATAATTTGAATTTGAATAATGATACTATCACAATAGAATTATACAATAATCATTTCGAAGGTATAATAAATTGGGAAGATCCTAAAATATTTTTAAATGTTTCAAATAGTATAGGTGCACCAATAAATATTAATTTAAATCAAATAACCGCACATAGAACAAATCCACCCACTAATACATTAAATGTTACTACAAGTATTTCAAATCCATGGACTATTAGTTTCCCTTCATTAGCTGAAATAGGGCAAAGTAAAATCTCATATCAGCAAATAAATAAAAGCAATTCAAATATTGTCGATGCTTTTAACATTAGTCCAAACAGTATTGATATAATCGCAAACGCACAAATTAATTCAAATGGTCATAGTAATTTTTTAATAGATACTAGTAGACTTTATTTAAATGGCAGAGTAGAATTGCCATTTCACGGAAAAGCTAAAGATTTTACATTAATTGATACAGTAGAATTAGATTTAGGTGATAGTACTTATTTTAAATATGTTGATTGGTTCATGTTTAAAATATTAACAAACAATTTTTATCCAATTGACGCTGATATGCAAGTGTATTTATTAGATTCTTTAAACAATGTCATAGATTCTATAGTACCAGCAGATCAGAGAATCGCTGCCTCTGGAGTAGTTGGTCCAGGACCGGATTACAGAGTATTAACTCCAAGTTCTAAGATGACTACAAATAAATTTACTGGTGTTAGAAAAGATGCATTAGTAAATGTGAGAAAAGCAGTGATTAAAGCAGTGCTGAATACTACCGATCATGGTAGCTCGATAGTCAAAATTTACTCTTATGAGTATATAAATGTTAGAGTGAGTGCTCAGGCTCAATTAAATAATGTAACTTTTTAACCAAAAACAAATGAGTATTATGAAAAAAATATTTTTAATAATTATATTTAGTATTTTAACATTAGAAATATACAGCCAATATGATTTCACTACGAATGATATCCCTGCGATACCACAGTCCACTTATTTAAATCCAGCATTAATGCCTACGTGCAGAGTCTATGTAAGCTTTCCTGGCTTAGCATCTACATCTTTAAAATTAGGTCATACTGGCTTTAATCCATATCAGGTACTAGAATCTCGTAATGACACTACTTTTATTAATTTTAAATCGATAATAGATCATGTTGCTAAAAATAATTTAGTATATTACAATTTATCTGAAGAGTTGCTATCTTTTAGTTTTAAAATTAAAGATAAACACTACATATCTTTTAATATTACTGAAAAAACTAATCTAAATTTTTATTATCCTAAAAGCTTAATGGAGTTTGCATACAAAGGTAATGGAGCATTATTAGATCAATCCATTACTTTGAATCCATCATTAGATTTTAATTATTATAGAGAATATGCATTAGGATATGCTAATAATATAAATGACAAAATATCTGTAGGAGCAAGAGCTAAACTATTATATGGTAAGCTAAACGTTAATACTGGCAATACAAATATTAAATTAACAACTTCAGGAGAAATGTATGATATCAATGCTATTGGTAATGTAGAGCTAAATACAAGTATTCCAGAAGAGTTACGAGATACAAACAATTTAAAAAATATTGATAGTTTAATAAATGATACTGATTTCCTTAAAGATTTTATTTTATTAAATAATAATTTAGGTACTGCAATAGATTTAGGTGTCACTTATAAACCAACAGAAAAGATAACTGTAGGATTATCAATAATAGATTTAGGATTTATCAAATGGAAAAATGATCCATTAAATTATGTAAGTACTAATGAAAATGCCACATTCACATTTACAGGAGTAGATGTAGCTCCATTAATAGCTGGTTCAGATTCAGCTTTTCAAGAAAGGATGGATAATTTATTAGATTCTATTAAAGATATATTTGATATGGATTCTACGTTTAATTCATATACAACGTGGCTACCCACAAAAATATATTTGACATTTAAATATGATATTAGCCCCAAGACTTCCTTTGGTGGTGGAGCCCAAATAATGTTTATTAATAAAAAAGTAGCTCCTTCGTTTCATATTTATGCATTACATAAATTTAGTAATATCTTTCAAGCAACTGTAAATTATTCAATAGCATACAGAAATTATTCAAATCTTGGTTTTGGTTTTGCTCTTACATTATCACCATTTCAATTATATTTAACTACAGATAATCTATTAGGTCCACTAATCTATGATGAATATCAATACTACAATGAAGATGAAAATAAATTTGAATATGTGAATATACCTCATAATTTAAAATTTTTAAATGTACATTTAGGCATTAATTTTGCTTTTGGTTGTAAATCTAAAAAATATAGAGCACCATCAATAAGTTTATGATAGTGTGAAAGAAGCAAGGGGAATCATAATGGAATATATATATTATGTACTTGTTTAAATTAAGTAATGATATATGTATTAAAAAATACTTTCATTAAAGTCAGTATATAACTGGTAAAATTCAATTTTGTAAATTTTTTAGTTATTTTTATTTTAAAATTTATTAAAAGCTTTATAGATATAATGAATAATGATATTTTATATTTATATAAATATCATTACTTAATTTAAACATTGAATATATGACTTTACAAATGCTACTTTAGTAGTATCAAAATTAGTCATATTAAAATATCATTATTTTTACTGTGCATTTTGTTTTCCAGCAATTCGAAATAAGTATTTTTTAAATTATTAGTGAGATTATCTATTGAATAATTTTGTAAAATGAAATTTTGTCTATTTTCGAGTATATTATCATCAATAAAATGTCCGTTAACTAATTTTAACATTGCATTTGATAAAGCATTTGCATCATTTTTATCAATTAAGATAGCATTATCTTTCACTATATCTATTACACCGCCCACATTTGTAGAGATAATTGGTAATTTACTAGCTTGTGCTTCTATCAAACTAACAGGAGTACCTTCATTATTTGATGTTAATAAAATAGCATCTGAGGCTGCCATTATATAATCAGTGTCATAACGCCAGCTAGTAAATATAATGTCTTCATCGCCATTATAGGTTTTATAAGAATATTTCAGTTTATTAATATTTGCATATTCCATTAATTCTGTCCTTAGCTCTCCATCGCCAACAAATAAAATTTTTATTTGTTTATTAGTTTTATTTTTAATCATATTTAAAGCATCGATGACTAATTTATGATTTTTTATTGGAACAATTCTGCCGACAAGGCTAAAGACAAAAGCATCATTTGATATATTAAATTCTGATCGTATTTTATTTTTTTTATTTTCTTTATCTATAGTAAACTTATTTAACTCAAACCCCAAAGGTATTACTTTTACCTTATTATCAGGTGCGATTTTATATTTTTCGCATAAATCTTTTTTTTGATTATTACTCAGAGTTATCAATAGGTCAGTTTTTTTAGCCAGCTCTTTTTCTAGAGAAATATAAAAATTGGTTTTGAAATTATCAAAATATGAATCAAAAACATGTCCGTGAAAAGTGTGTACGATCACTGGAACATTTGAGTGATATGCTGCCCATCTGCCTATAGCACCAGCTTTAGATGCATGAGTATGCACTATTTGCGGGTTGAAATCTTTAATAATTTGTTTAATTTTTTTATATGCTAATAGATCATAATAAGGTGAGATTTCTCTTTTTAATTCAGGTAGAACCAAAGGGTCTATACCAAGAGAATGTGGTATTTCTAACGATGATGCTTCAAATTTACCATTTTTACCTCCGACTAATAAAGTTTCAAAATCATTATCTAGAAATTTTGTTAAGTAACTAGCATTGTATGTAGGACCACCAAGATTAAATCTATTTAAAATTCTAAGTATTCTGATTTTGCTCATATTTCCTATTCCATATTTCATTTAGCACATATAGAGTATAAAACAATCTATCTGATTTTTTTACAAATTTATATAAATTATTTTGATTATTAAATATATTTTTGTTTAAAATATATTTAAAATTATCATTCAAACCCTTGTTTATAAAATCTTTTAATAAAAAGTCATTCATCCATTTTTTAATTGGTACTTCAAAGCCATGTTTGGGTTTATTTACAATATAATCTGGTAAAATATCACCAAATACATTTCTTATTAGTATTTTATTAGTATTTTTATTAAACTTTAATGAATTGGGAATTTTGAAAACATTATCTACCAGATCATAATCTAAAAAAGGAGAACGAATTTCAGTAGAGTTAGCCATGCCCATCAGATCCGTTTTTCTGAGCATATCTCCCTCTAAAACGGTACTGAAATCTGTAGCTAAAATATTTTGATCTTCAATAAATTTATCTTGCAATAAATTTATTTTTTCTTTAAACTTATCGCTTTCAATAATATCAGGATTAAAAATTTTATTTATAAAAAAAACATCATTTATAGCAGTCAAATAAAAGTATCTATTAAAACCTTGAAAATTAAAAGCATTAGAAAATTTTTTTAATTGCCTCAATTTATTACTTAAAAAACTATTAGAATCATAATTGTCCCAAATAAAATTTTTACCTAAAAAAGAAATTATTTGATTAAAACGTGTTTTCTCATTTAATCTAGCCCAAGCTTTGTATTTATTATAACCTCCGAAAAGTTCATCGGCACCATCACCTGATAAAATTACTTTGACAAAAGGCTTAACAGCATTTACAAGTGTATAAAGTGCTATAGCAGAGCTATCAGCATAAGGTTCGTCAATATAATTGATCGTATTATTTATAGAATTTATCAAATTTTTTTCTTCAATAGGAATTATCTGATGAGATATATTATTTTCACTAGCAAATTTACTAGCAATAGCAGATTCATCATAATATGGTAAATCTGGAAAACTAATGGTATATGCTGTAATATCAGGATTAAATTTATGTGCTAAAAAAGTAATGATAGAAGAATCTATACCACCACTCAAGAATGTTCCGACAGGAACATCAGCATTTAATCTAATCTGTACACTTTTGTCTAATAAGGATTTTATATTATTAATATTAGTAATTGCCTCATCATCATTCAATGTTTCAGTTGGTAAATTATAGTACTTATTTAATGTTATTTTTTCTCCATCATAAAGCAGATAACTAGCAGGAGGTAATTTTTTAATATTTTCAAAAGCACAAAATGGACTAGGAATATAAGTAAGGAATAAATATAAAGCAATTGCAGAATAGTCGAAATAACAAGATATATTCATAGCTCTTAATGCTTTCATCTCTGAAGCGAAAAACAATTGACCTTGATTATAGAAATAATAAAGTGGTTTATCACCAAACCTGTCTCTAGCTAGTAATAATTTATTCTCATAAGTATCATAGAAAGCAAGGGAGAAAAAACCATTAAACATTTTAAGAGCTTCATTGCCGAAATGGATTAATGCATACAAAGCAACCTCTGTGTCAGAGCTAGTTTTAAAATTATATCCTAAAGAATTAAGTCTATTTCTTATGTCTTTATAATTAAAAATTTCGCCATTTAAAATCAATACATATCTATGACTATTGTCCCACATTGGTTGATTGGCGGTTTGATCTAGGATAGATAATCTAGTATTACAAAATAGCAACTTAGAATTGATAATTTCATATTTTTGAAAATCTGGTCCTCTTTTTATAAGAGAATTACATACATTTTTAGCAATGAAATCAAAATTGTATATAAAATCAGAATAAATACCAGCAATGCCGCACATAAGGTTAAAAACATTGATTAAAAACTAATAACAAAAATACAATTTTTTTGGGTAATATAATTTGTCAATGGAGAATTATGAGTAAATTATATATTATTGAAAAAGGGGATTTTAAATGGAGTAGGTATGAGAAAAAGATAAAAAGTAGCGAACATTTTTTAAATGTATCAAACAGTATATGATATTTTACTTATTCTGAAATATTCATACCACGCTTGTCTATCCGAAGATGCCAGGTTTAACATTCTACCAGTATTGCTAATAATTTCATCTGAAAGGTACTTGCTTTTCACCACGTACCACATAATGTAGTTTTGCAAGTATTTTGTCGCCACTCCTCTGAATTTTCCATATATCCATTGGGTAAAATTTTCTGATTTAGCCTTGACTGTAGCAGTGTTATAGATACCTCGCTTCCTTTTCTTTGTCCCAGCTATTTCTTTGTGCTTGATTTTGCTCTTTCTGATGTTTATAAATGCACTTTTGGTGCTGGTGCAAATCACAGTCTCATCGTTTATTCTAGGTTTTAGAAATTTCTCTATATCATCAGTTCTTACTTTCTTTTCCTCGGTGTTTCTAAACAACATATTACCACTTCTATCCGTGGCAGCCAATACCGCAACTTTTTTGGGCTTTTTTCTCATTGCTTGTTTCATTTCTTTCGCACTCGAATACTTTCTGCCCTTTTCAGAATAATCCATCAGCAATTCGTCTGTTTCTACTATGCCAAAGAAATTGACATTTTTGTCAAAATTTTTCAAAGCAGCGAGGATTTTGTGTCGCCAGGTGAAGCTTGTTGGCAGACTTATGCCAACCTCTCGAGCACAAGCTCTGAGGCTTTTGCCTGCGACCATACAACGAATGT
>JAPXMM010000014.1:0-28201 GCA_033809015.1 Bacteroidales bacterium | reverse complement strand
GCACAAATATTTATTGAATAGAGTGATAGAAGATATAGGTAGGATGTTGAATTTAGCAGCGTCAGACTGGGAGGCGTGGTATGTGTATGTGAGGTTGAAATTAAAGCATAGGGAAAGGCTAACATAAATGTTTATTATTCTTCCCACTTTTTATCATTTTTTTTAATAATTACCTCATTCCCAAAAAATATTGCTAATTATACTTACTATGATATTGCTTACAATTATACTATTTATATCATTATCTCATTTATAACATCAGATTAAGAAAATTTATTTATACATTTTGATGAATCTAATTTATAAAATAACATTTTTTAATAAAGCTAAAATATTTATTAGGTAATTTTTTAAAAAATTATTATTTTAATAGCTGATAATTTTAATGTTAAAATTGTTTAAACCAAGAGAAATTTTCAAAAAATTTTAAAAATTTAAAAACTATTTACTAAAAATATAAGATAATTTTAAACTATTTTTAATCAACTTCAAATAAATTTTATATACTAAAAAAAGATAATAAAATTTTATATTTGAATGTCCGATAATTTATATTATGTTAAATAGATTTTACGATTACTCCAATGGTCTATTTTAAACTTATGGTCGGTTCAAAAAATTGAGTTTTTTATCATAATCAAAAAATGGGTAAATAATTTTCTATTTCTAGATAAAATTTTTATGATTTATCATATTAAAAATTTTTTAATTTTTTCTTAAAAATAATTTTATTTAATATTACTTTATTAATCAATCTTATAAATAATATTTATAGGCAATAAATTTATTTTTGCTATATTTGTAATCAAAAAAATGAAAAGATGCTTGTAGATGTAGCTTTACCACTGCCATTAGACAAAACATTTCTCTATAAAGTGCCATCAGATCTACAAGATGAAATACAATGGGGAATCAGAGTAATAGTACCATTCGGAGCTAAAAAATTATATGCTGGCGTGGTAATAGACATTTTAAATGATAAAAATGATGTTAATATAGATTTATTCACAAATGATATCGATGAAATAAAATATATTTTAGAAATTTTAGATGATAAACCTATCATAAATAAACAACAATGGGAATTATATAAATGGGTAGCAGATTATTATCTAGCAAATATAGGTGATGTGCTGAATAATGCCCTACCTAGTGGACTAAAAATACAATCAGAAACTAAATATCAGCTACATCCAGACATTGATTTAAATAACATAAAAACAGAAGATGAAAATTTAATTTATGAAACTTTGCTTAGTAGAGAATTCATTACAAATGATGATATACAAAAGTTATTAGGTAAAAAAAATATACAAAAATTTATAAAATCATGCATTGACAAAAGTATTATCTACCCTAGCGAAGAATGTGAAGAGAAATATATTCCAAAAAATGTTAAATTTATTAGCTTAAGTGAGGATTTTATTGATTCAGAAGATTTCAATGAAATAATTAATAAATTAGAAAAAAAAGCTCCTAAACAGATAGATATTATCTTGTATTTACATCAAAAACGTTCGCAAGGGCATACTAAAATACTCAAATCCGAATTATCTGATAAATTTTCTATCTCTGCGCTACAATCATTAATAAAAAAAGGATATATCATAGAAACTACTGAGACTGTATCTAGGATAGACAATAAAATCACTCATTTCAATGAAATTGAGAAAATAACATTGTCTGATGTACAAAAATCAGCTTATGATGAAATAAAAGGATACATAAGTAAAAAAAAGCATGTACTTTTGTATGGGGTACCAGGTAGTGGTAAAACCGAAATATACTCTACTCTAATTCAAAAATATTTAGATGCTGGAAAGCAAGTGTTGTATCTTTTGCCTGAAATAAGCCTGACAACATATTTAGTTAATAGATTACAAAAATATTTTGGTGAAAAGATTTTGGTGTATCATAGTAGATTTAACCTGCATGAACGAGTAGAAATATGGAATAAATTATTGGATTTGTGGGAACAAGATGATGCCTCCTGCATAATAGTAGGTCCTCGTTCTGCATTATTTTTACCATTTAAAAATTTGGGGTTAATAGTCGTAGATGAAGAGCACGATCCATCATACAAGCAGAAAGATCTTAATCCTAGATATCATGCAAGAGATATGAGTTTCATTTTAGCTGATAATCACAATGCTAATCTCATTCTAGGTAGTGCTACGCCAAGTTTAGAAAGTTGGTATAATGCCAAAATTGGGAAAATTGGATTTGTAATAATTACAGAAAGATATTCTGGTATCATACCACCTCTGATAGAAATTGTAGATATGAAATCTATGATGCAGCAGGGCAAGGTGAGAGGACATTTTAGTAATACCCTTTTAAAAGCTATTGATGATGAAGTGAAAGCTGGTAGACAAGTGCTTTTATTTCAAAATCGTCGTGGATACTCATCATGGATGGAATGCAAAATTTGTGGGTATATTTTTCCTTGTCCTCATTGTGATGTCAATCTCACCTACCACAAAAATGAAAATCTGCTAAAATGCCATTATTGTGGTTATACAATTGAAATACCTACTTTTTGTCCTAAATGTAAATCTAATAGATTGACTTTCAAAGGTTTCGGAACAGAAAGAGTAGAAACAGAGCTACAAAAATATTTTCCAAATTACAAAATTGATAGATTAGACTTGGATAGCACCAGACGAAAGCATGCTTTCAAAGAAATCATTCAAAGATTTGAATTACATGAAACACAAATACTTGTAGGTACACAAATGATATCAAAAGGATTAGATTTTTCTAATATTCAACTTGTGGGAGTATTGAATGCTGATAATTTGTTAGTATATCCTAATTTTCGTGTTTTTGAACACGCTATACAATTGCTAATGCAGGTAGCTGGTAGAGCTGGACGTAGAGATGTTCAAGGTAGAGTGTTTATTCAGACTTTTTCTCTCAATAACCCTATCCTACCCTATTTGGTTAATAATAATTATGATGATTTTGCTGAAAATGAATTAAAAGATAGATGGCAATTCAAATATCCTCCTTATTATAGAATGATACAAATACAACTACGACACAAAAATTTAGATATTGTAAAAGTCGCCTCTGAAGCTTTAGCAACTAAAATAAAGGATATTTTGGATGCAGAATATGTGAAAGGTCCTGTGGAGCCTGTAATATCAAAAATTAGAGATTATTATTATCGTCAGATTTTAATTAAAATACCACGTGATAGCTCTCTAAAAATCAGAAAACAACAGATTAATGAAGTTGTTTTCTATACTTTAAAAAGAAATAAAGTGTGGCGAAGTGTTTT
Organism: Bacteroidales bacterium; assembly: GCA_033809015.1. Classification (GTDB taxonomy): domain Bacteria; phylum Bacteroidota; class Bacteroidia; order Bacteroidales; family DTU049; genus DTU049. Next base: position 24,918 of record JAPXMM010000014.1, on the reverse strand, counting down.
AGTAGATATAGATGTAGATCCTGTTTAGTGACTGGGGAGAGCAGAAGACAAGGAGACTGGGAGAAAAGGAGAATTTTTGATTTGGTGGCTATGAAATGTAGTATTTAGGGTAAAATAAAATAAATATGCTATATAATTTCTTTTATAATAATTCAGCTACCCGTGTTTATTTTCTAAGCTATTGATTTTCTCCCATTTTATGATAAATCATAACATATTAAGATAATCATCTGGGAATCAGTAGGAGCAAGGATGCTCCCGATACATTAGAGACCGAAAGTATTGGCAACGTCCCTTTTGCCATGAAATCTGAAAATCAGTAGTGCTGACTATTATTCGTGGCGGGAGCAAGGATGCTAGCGATATATTTTTTTATCATTAAAAATTTATATAATTAATTTAATTAAAAATATTAACTTTGAAAAATATTTACGAAAATGAATGAAATAAAAAATTGGTTTAATAAAAATATAAGCAAAGCCCATGTTCATGGATCTAATATTCTTAGAAAAATAAAAAATTCTAAAGTTTCTGATTTTGAAAACGAATATAGATTAAATACAATAATAACACAATATAAAGAATGGTATAAAAGTAATGAAGAATTGATTGGATATACAAATGATATAATAGAAAAACGAGTAAAATGGCTAAATAATTATAAAATTGCAATAAAAGACATAGATTATACAGCTCAGTCTAAGTTTCATTCATCTGTATTAGAAGAATTTTTATATTACTTGTTTCGTGATTTAATAAAATATATCATGAATGAAAAAAATACTAATGATAAAAAATACAAAGAGATTTCAATTGGCGGCATAAGGGCATACAGTAATCTATATTTTGCCCCCAAAGATATATTAAATTTTATGGAAACGCCAAATATGAAAATTAATGTTAAAGATCAAGATTTTTCAATATACAGACAAATAATTATAAAAGCAGAAAATGAACAAAAGACAATAAATGTACCTATAGTATCTATTGAGTGCAAAACATATATAGATAAAACGATGTTAGAGGGTTCAATAGCGACTGCTGATAAGATAAAAAATGGTAATCCATATTGCTTATTTCTTGTTGTTACAGAAACATATGATGTTAGTTATGAAGTAGATCCAGCTTATTCTAGGATAGATCAAATATATGTATTGAGAAAGTCTAAAAGACGCTCCGATGAGAATCATTTGATAGATTATAACGTAGTACAAGATTTATTTAATTTTGTTAAAGTACATTTATTGAGAGATTGGTCTAGTATCGAAAAGAAATTAAAACAAGAGGGGAAAATATTATGAAAGAAGAAAAAATACAAGATAAAAGTTTAAAAGAAAAAATAAGAAATGGTACAAAAGAAATTAAGCATTCAATAAAAGTGGAAGAAAAAGAAGAAATAAAAAAATTTTTAAATAAAATAATTGTAGGTGATGCTTATGAGGTTTTAGCGCAGATACCATCTGAATCGGTAGATATTGTTTTAACATCGCCACCATATAATTTTGGACATAGCTATAATGATGACCAAACTCAAGATACAATGAAGTGGGATGAGTATTTCAAAAGATTATCAGATATTTGGGCTGAGTGTTACAGGGTTCTCAAGCCTGGTGGTCGTATAATAGTTAATGTGCAACCATTATTTTCTGATTATATACCCACACATCATATTATTTCTAATCAATTGTTGAATTTAGGTTTTCTATGGAAAACAGAAATTTTATGGGAAAAAAATAATTATAATGCTAAATATACTGCATGGGGTAGCTGGAAATCACCATCAATGCCTTATCTGAAATATACATGGGAATTTATAGAGGTTTTTGATAAAGATACACATAAAAAAATTGGTGATAAAGATAATATAGATATTACAGAAGAAGAATTCAAAGAATGGGTATATGCCAAATGGACATTCCCCCCAGAAACTAAAATGAAAGACTTTGATCATCCAGCTATGTTTCCCGAGGAATTGCCAAAACGTGTTTTAAAATTATTTTCTTATAAAGGTGATATAGTTTTAGATCCTTTTAATGGTGCGGGAACTACATCTTTTGTAGCTTGGAAATTGAAACGTAGATTTATTGGAATTGATATTTCTGATAAATATTGCAAGACTGCCCTTAAAAGAATTGAAATTATCTCATCACAACAAATTGATTTTAACGAAGATAATAATTTTTATTTTCCGACACCAGAAATAATTATGTTATAATTATTTTGTTCTAAAAATCACAGATATTCTTCTACAGCTTGTAGGAAGATTTTTTCTGCTTCATCTAATGACCCATAAAAATCGGCTCCTGAGGCATTTTTATGTCCGCCACCATTAAAATATCGCTGAGCTAAATATCTCACGTCATAGGCCGCTTTACTGCGTAAACTTATTTTAATGCGATCTTTTCTCTCAGATATTAAAGCAGAAACGTTTACATTTTCTATGCTAAGCGGCATAGAAACTATTCCTTCGGTATATCCAGGATGATAATTAAACTCTTGAAGTTCTTTTTGTGTGAGTTTAATGTAGGCTACTCCTTTATTTTCTATAAATTTTAATTTTTCATAAATGCTATAGCCTAATAATCTAAACCTGTCATAAGTATACGAATTGTAAATCAAATCATTAATTTCATGAACATTAATACCTTTTTTGATTAATTCAGCTATTATCTCATAAGGATGTGAACAATTACAGCAATGAAAAAATTTATTAGTATCTGTATAAATACCAGTATAGATGCATTCTGCTATTTGTTTGTCTATCAAACTAGGATCCATATATGTCAATAAATCATAAATAATCTCTGAAGTAGAAGAAACTTTGTTATCAGAAATCAAAATATTCCATTCATTCTGTGGTGGATCTAAATGATGATCTATACATATGCGAAAAGCTTTTATGTTATTAGTGGATACAGACATTTTCATATTGCGACTAAGTGAATTGAGGTCGGTAGCGATGAGATAATCTGCATCTGTAAATAAACTAAAACATAAAGCATTATCATCATCAAAAATAATTGCTTGTTCTATATCAGGCATCCACTTGTAAAATGAAGGTATTGCATCAGGAATTACAAGTGATACATTATGCCCCAATTTTCTAAGAAATCTGCTAATAGCTATAGATGAACCTAAAGCATCACCGTCAGGATTTTTATGAGTTGTTACAATAATTTTGTAACTTTGCTGACTCATAAAAATAGATTTCAATTGAAAAAAATTTGATATATCATTCATATTAAAAAAATATTATAATTTAGCATGCAAAATTTTGCAAATTTAAAAAATAAATTATTATGGCAGAACAACGTACTCTTGCAATTATTAAACCCATAGCAGTACAAAATGGTCATACTGGAGCTATCCTCCACACCATTTGTGCTAATGGTTTCAAACTAAGGGCATTAAAAATGTTGAAAATGAACAAAACTTTAGCAGCAACTTTTTATCAAGAACATAAAGATCAAGATTTTTATAATGATCTTATCGATTTTATGACATCAGGACCTATTGTCGCTATGGTAATAGAAAAAGAAAATGCAATAGATGATTTTAGAAATTTGATGGGATCTACAGATCCTTCTAAATCTAAACCCGGTACTCTCAGATATCAATATGGTACTAGCGTAAGAGCTAATGCTATTCATGGTAGCAAAGATGAGGAAAGTGCTAAAATAGAAATAGATCTGATATTTACTAAAAAAGAAATTTTTTAATTCTTTTTATACCTTTTATTTCTTTTTTTAATTGCTTATTATTTTTCTGGTGAGAAACTTTTATAAGTACCATCAGAAAAGAACCATACTATGCTTATAATTTCTTTATTGTTTTCACTAATGACTTGCATTGGTTGCTCTGATGTGATGCTCTGAGATGCTAAATTAAGATTATCATCATTTTTAGAATTATACGACAATGAAGTATTAATAGGTTCTTTTATTTCTTTTTCCTCATTAATTTGTTTATCTAAATTTTTATCATCATTATAAGAATCTGGGATATTCAAATCTAATTCTGCAGTTGTAGGTTTAGTTTTTTCATTTATAAAATTTGAATTTTTATTAGAAGTTTCTAAATTTTTTAGCATATTACCAGATCCGAATAATAACCAATCAGAGCTAATTTCAGGGATTTTTTCAAGTATTTTCATAACAATCTCTAATGAGGGTTTATTGCGTCCATTTAGAATATGTGATAAACGAGATCTATCTATTTCTAATAAATCAGCAAATTCTGATGGAGTGAATTTATTATAATCCATTATTTTTAATATTCTATCTAACATAATTTTTTTGTTTACAAAATTAAATTATTTTTTTAAATTATAAAAATATAGTCAGTTTACATTTATATATTTATAAATTGACAAATGTATATATTAGAGTAAAACTATAATTATAAGTATCTATATTATTAATTATCAATATTTTAAGATTATAATAATTTCAAGTGAATTAATATTATAAAATTAATCTAATTATTTAATGTATTACTTTAATATATATATGTTAATATATTGATTTACTATATTTTAATATTATTCAAATTTAATAATAGTCAATTTTTTATATTTATTTATAATAATTTATAAAAAATGCTTTAATTTATAAATGTAAATCTTTTACTTTTGTAAATTACTTATAAATTGATTAATGTAAATAGGTTTATTTATGAAATAGTATTGAATAATTTACAATTGTTAATTTTTTAAAAACTCCCCTATTCTATTTTTTTCATAATTAAATATTGCTACAAATATCAATTAAGATTTTTATATTCTATGCATAGTATTAAATGTCTTGTATAATATGAAGTTATAAGTTTTGAAACTATGTAGAAAGTATATTTAATAATGTTCTAAAAGTAACTTTTATTATTGTTTTTCTGAAGCTAAATTGAAAATCATGTAGTTTTATGTCCTATAAAATTGTAAAAATTTATAATGAATTATACATTTACTGCAGTTTTAAATATGAAATATCACAATAATATTACTTATTCTTTACCTAATAAAGGGTACTATTCTATTATTTGTAGACGCATAAAGCCCAAAATTATTATAGTGATTAGATAAAATTTATGAATATAAAATAAATACAAAAAAAATTCTGGAATATTAGATAATGTTTTTGAAATCTTAACTGATGGAAGTATTATTATAAATTAGGAAAATAATAAAAATAAGTGCGATAGTGTAAGTATAATTATTATAATGGATATAGGTATATTGCTAAATTTGAATAATAGCAAATTCTCAAATAGCCAATGTATAAATTATTATTCTTTTAAAATAGTTTGTTAACACAATAAACTTATTTTTCTAAATAATATCATTAGTTTACAAATGTAAATTAATGATATCAAATCAAATAGAACTATTAAATATCAGAAATTACTAAAAATGAGTAAATAATTATTATAAAAATAAAAAATAATTAATTGATACACAATGCAAATGCTATTACTAATAACAGACTAAATAATGAAGTATATTTCAAATAAGGATCCAAGTCTTTACCACTTTTATGATAAATTTCAAAAAACATTGTGAAAGGAAATAAAAATACTAATACATATAAAAATCTGTACCAAGGCTGAGGTGCATACATAATGCTATAACCAATGAAACAAAAACACATCAAGCCCATAAGAATTAAATGATAAATTTTGGCATTTTTCAATCCAAGCCTACCAGCAATTGTAATTTTACCAGAAGCGAGATCATTGTCAATATCTCGCATATTATTAATATTCAAAATCATTGTACTAATCAATCCTACTCCAATTGCTGGCAATACAGGATGAAAATCGATAGAATGTACATGCAAAAAATAAGTTCCGATAACAGGAACAGGTCCAAAAAATAAAAAAGCAAAAAAATCGCCCCATCCTTTATATCCATAAGAATGCTTGCCTAAAGTATAAAAAATTGCAGCTAAAATGCAAAAAAGACCAATTATGAGCATAATAATTATAGACTTCCAACCAATGAATTCTGCAGAGTAAAAAACCAACATTGATCCGATAATTGCTATCCAGATTGTATTAAATATAACGGCTTTTTTCATTTGCTTTATAGAAATATATCCACTCTGAAGTGCACGAGTAGGTCCTTTACGATTTCCAGTAATATCTGTTCCTTTCTTATAATCTCCCAGATCATTTGCCATGTTAGATAAAATCTGTAAAGATATAGCCAAAATCAATGCTAGTAAAAAAGTTACAATAGAAAACATTCCATCATGCCATGCTAGACTGCTTCCTAGTATCACTGTTGATGTGGCTAAAAAAAGCGTTCTTAGCCTAAAAGCAGATATCCAATTTTTTAGAGAAGGCATAATTTTTTATGATAAAATTATCTATGTTCTAGTTTAAATAATATCAAAGATACTTCCTTGCATACCTTGATTTGCTATTTTATTATTTTTTATTTCATGGATTTTACCGTCTAATCTTTTATTAATTATACCATAATATTCTTCTGATATCTCAATAGTTATATAATTTCTATTCAATCTTTTAGCCACTACCGCAGTGGTACCTGTGCCGCCAAATGGATCTAAAACGATATCTCCTTCATTAGAGCTAGCTCTAATAATTAATTCTAAAATATCCTCTGGCATTTGGCAAGGGTGTTTGCCAATTCTTTCATTAAAAGTGCCACAAACTCTTGAAAATTGCCAAACATCATCTGGGATTTTACCTAATGGATTTGCCCGTTTATCTTTATAAATAGTTTGTCTGGCAGATGGTATTCTAATATCTTTATCATTAAAAGTAAATATATCTTTATCTTTAGTAAAATATAAAATATGTGTATGTGCACGATTAAATTTTTTTCGTTGATTTTGACCAAAAGTATAATACCAGATAATCCAATTTCTAAAATGAAATCCTGTTTTTTTTAGAATTAAATTTACCTCTGCAGCGAATTCATCACCAATAGCAATGTAAATAGATCCATTATTTTTTAGTACTCTATGAGCCTCTTTTATCCATCTTTCGGACCATGTATAGTATTCATCATAAGGCATGTTATCATTATGAACATCATATTTTATTCCTATATTAAAAGGAGGGTCTGCAAAGAATAAATCTACTGATTTATCTGGCAAATCACTCATTATTTCGATACAATCACCTAAATATACTTTATTAATATCCATAGATTACACTCCTAACTCAAATAATTGACATGGTTTAATTTTGAATTGCATTAATTTCCTTTATTTTCTTAAATATTATATATACCCCATCAACTGTAACCAAATTTTGACCTCGTTATCATTTTTCCAAGATATAAATTTTTCACATATAGATCTTTCATTAGCAAAAGCACCTTTGGCTATAAGTGAACCTATTTCAGATTTATTCATTTAGTTTAAAAATTTTTTATTTAATACTTTATAAATGCATCTACAAATTTACATAAAAGATTATAATTATTAAAAATAAAAATCCATCAAGTCCTAATAATGATTATAATTGTAAATGTTTTCGAAAGGTTTTCTTTTTTTTTCTGGAATCACATCATTTTTAGGATAACCTAAAGTAATAATCAAAACTGGTCTGCTCGATGCAGGAATATTGAGCAATGAACGTACTTTTTTTTCATTAAACCAACCGACAATACAAGTACCTAGTCCCAATTCTGTGGCTTGTAAGCAGAAATGAGCTGTAGCTATGCCTATATCTATCAAATTGTATGGTTTATCTTTTAATACAGAGCCTATAGCTGATGAGATATTTGGCTTTTCCATTATTACAACTACATGAATGGGTGCTTGTTTGGTAAAATGATTCATCGGTAAAATATTTTTAGATGTGGCATCAGCTATTTGGTTTTTGAGATTCTTATTATTAACAACAATAAATTTCCACGGCTGAGCGTTACAGGCAGATGGTGCTAAATGGACTGCCTGCAAACACTTTATTATCTTTTCATCTTCTACTGGCCTATCACTATATGATCTCACACTATATCTGCGCTTCACTAGCTCTATAAAAAAATTGTCTTCATTCTGCATAATAACAATTATCTACAATTTATTTTCAAAATTATTAATAATTTTGAAAATAAATTATTAATAATGAGATTAATATTGGTGGTGAATTTGGTTATTAAAAAATAATTTTTACTTTCTTTTATCAATTAAAATTTAATAAATTTATGTCAATAACATATTGTTACATTATTTTAATTTTTTAAATAAAAAGTATTACAATGCTAGAATGTTTTTGTAAATATTTTTATTGATAATCAGAGAGTTATTAGAGCAAGAATGCATACATAATAGTTGTAGTCAATTGCAACTTTATAGTAACTATCAAAAACAAGATAAAAAAATAAAAAATTATACCTTGGATTCAGATTATATGATGTTGCTGATTATGCTGAATTCTGGAGAAATAAAGCACAAGTGTCATTAATAAAAAATGGAAAAACAAATTCACAATTTTTTACCTATTCCTTTGGTAAAAGTAAAATTAAAAATACAGAAAAATCTGAGGAAGGCATAAATACATTACAAAATATTTATGAAAGTAATTTTAATTCAAAAGATACAAATAATTATAATAGCCACAATTTTTATTATGCATTTGATCAAGTAATTGGCAAGAAAAATTCACTTGGCTTTCAATGGACTGGTAGTTTCAATGATAGGCATGGCAATAGCAAGATGTTTACAAATATTACAAGTAATCAGAATGAATATTTTACAAAAAATGATATTAACGATAAATACAAAGGTGATTTTAATGATTTTAATTTGAATTATTCATTGATTAATGACACAGTGAATGATTTTAAAATTATTACAGATTATGCTTTAAGTAATAGTAATATGACGATGAATAATTATCAAACATTTAATGGTAATAATAGTACATATTTCAATAAAAGTAAGAGCGATTATAAGATTTTTTCTATACAATCTAATTATGCACATAACTTTCATAAAATTAATATGAATGTTATTGCAGGTATAAAATATTCTAATGTTATCAATAATAACAATAGTACATTTACAACAGATGCTAATACTACTGACTTAATCAATCTTTTCAATTATAAAACAAAACTTGATGAGACTTATGGTGCTGCTTATGTGAAATTAAAAAAATCTTTTAAGAAAACATCTTTTGCAATAGGTGCTCGAGTAGAAAACAATAAATGGCAATTAACGGAAGATAGTTCTAAGAAAACAACGTATAAAGATTTTTATTTTTTCCCTAATTTTTCATTTAATTATGATATAAAAGATAATTTAAGTTTATCATTAAATTACAACAAATATATAAATAGAGTGACATATAGCTCCATTTCTCAGGAATATATCTATATAAACCCATATTTGATAAGAGTTGGAAATCCATATTTAAAACCCACAATCACTCACGATATTGCTTTCAGCCTGAATATGTTTAATACTTTTTTTGTTTCAGGTGGATATGAATATATTAAAAATTATAGTACCATGGCTTTTCATAATTTAGATAGCATTATTTTAGTAAAATATGAAAATTTTGAAAAACAAAATTTATATGGCAATTTTTATTTAAGCATTCAGAAAGAAAAAATCTCATTAAATGTCGGTTTTGCTATTACAAAATCATTTTTTGTAATATAAAAAATTCATAAACTAAATAATTTTTGTTAATTTAGTTTTAACATTATTCCCTCAAAAACGAACACTATTTCTTTTATTAGAATATTTTTCAAATCAAAATGAGACAATTTATAAAAATTTAGCTAAAACTTTAGAAGAAAAATTAAGACAATGATTTTTTGTAGTATTATTATCATTTGATTTTTCTAGAGTGTTCAATAAAAGATAGATAAAAAATATTTTGAAATTGTTCATATAAGTTACCTTCATTTAACCCAATATGCAATTTTTAATGAGATGTCTATCATTTCAATTGATTTTAGATACCACTTTTTTTTTCTGGTCATTCTAGCTAAATAATGTCTTACGTTTGAGTTGTTTTGTTCTATATTATATGTATATTTTTTACTTTGTACTAATTTATCTTCTGGTATTATTTATTTATATACTTTCCAGTTATCTGTATAAAATAATCGTGCTATCTGCCCATAACTAGCTTTTCCACTCCCATACATTATTACTGCTAATGCTTTTTTAAACTAGGATGTACATGCCCTCTATTGTCTCCCATTTTGAATAATTATATTAAATTCATTCAATACCATTTCACCATTTTTATTTCTCCTAATATACATTCAAGATTAATATGAAACTAATGTGATAAAATATAAACCTGGTTTAGAATAATCATAATCTTTTAAACATATAAGATGTTTATTTTGAAACATAGTCATAAATAAATTATTTCACATACAAAATTAATATTTTTCGTTGATATTTATAAGTAGAAGTACGTAGCAACGTGTCTAAACAATTTTATTTATATTTGCTTTTATTAATTTTATAATTATGACTATTAAAGAATTGCAAACAAGTTTATTTAAAGATAACTATATAGATATAGCTATCGAGGAATATTTGAAATTTAAAAAGACAGAAAATTATAATGAAAAATATAAACGAGATTTATTATCAGAGACTAATGATTATTTGAAAAACAAAAAAATAAGCTCTGATAATGTAGTGGAAATTGTAAAATACTTAAGAGACAAAAATCCACAGCATGGCACACTAGTACATTGGGCTAGCTTGGACGATCTCATAAAATTTAGCAAAGAAAATCCTAGTACTATTACTGAATTACTTAATTTTTTATTTGATAATAATATTGATCTAAAACAAAGAATAGACAGATTTATAAAAAACACTAAAGATGTTGATAAAAATTTGAAACTCGGCACTCCTCTATTTGGTTATCTGCTCGCCAGCTATGATTGCCATCTCTACCCACTCTACAAAGATGAAATTTATAGAAATTTTTTAAAGAGTTTTGGACTTAGAGAAACTCAACAAGATATATCTGCTAAATACTTCAATTACAATCAATTATGCCAATTATTATTAAATTATTTCAAGGAAAAAAATTATTTGAATGATCCTGATATGCTAGACATACAGGATTTCATATATTGCCTGTGCAATTATGACATTTTATCTACAAAAGTATCTGTGAGATATATTTATGAACTTGCCGAAAAAATTCATTTTTATAATAAAAATGAAGATCAACTAATTAATTATGTTAATTCCTTAGACCGAGAGTATCTAGAAGAGCTAAATAATAGATACCAAAAAAAGAAAAAGGTAAATTATATTAATTATATTATATTAAAAATAATAAAGAAACTACTTAATAATGAAAAAATAGATGAGCATTTCATAGAAAATATGAAGCTAGAAGCAATTCAAATGTTTGATGATAATAAATTAGGACAATGGAAAATTTTCAATATTTTATTACCATTTTTTTATGAAAATTATACAGATAAAACAAATATAGAGCTAAGCAATCTATATGATCGTATAAAAGCTTTAGATATTTTTAAAAGTTATAAATTTAAAGAAAAAAGTTTTATCTCTGATTTTTATGGACCGTATAAATATGGACGAACTAAATGTAAGATAGTTTTGTATCCAGATGGCAAGGATAGTCATAGAAAAGCTGCACAATTATTATTACAAATCGGATATGATGGAAAGGAAAATATCAATCAAATAATATATGGATTATGTATAGGTGATGAATTGAAAAAAATAAATAATGATTTGCGTGATGATTTAGATTTTGTAAACTCTTCAGAAGATTTTGATTTCAAAAAATTAAAACAAAAATTCATAGATGTATTTGAAAGATTCAAAGAAATTAACGCAAATACACCTGATACCTCACAAATAGATGAAAAGACAGTACAGATATTTAATAGTATAGATGTAGATAATGAAACAGAAGAAAATAATTTAATGGTAAATTTTGATATAGATTTACAAATAGAAGATTTGATATTTGAGCAAGATGAAATATTAAAAGATCAAATAACAACTGCTCTCAGATGCGGCAAACATATAATATTAGTAGGACCTCCTGGTACTGGTAAATCTAAGTTAGCAAAAATTATTTGCGACAATTACAATATAGAATATATGATGGCTACAGCTACCTCAGACTGGTCTACATATGATACCATTGGAGGCTATAAACCTGATACTGACGGGCATTTATATTTCGATCCAGGACTTTTTTTACAATTATTCAAGGATAGAGAAACTAAACAACAAACAAATAAATGGCTGATAATAGATGAAATAAATAGAGCTGATATAGATAAAGCATTCGGTTCTATATTTTCTGCTCTCACTGGCGATACTATTACTTTGCATTTCAAAGCAGAAAATGGCAAAAATATAATTATTAAGCCTGAAATATTCAATGACAACTCTCAACCTGCTGATAATGAATACATTATACCCACAGATTGGAGAATTATCGGTACAATGAATACTTTCGACAAAACATCTCTGTATGAAATGAGTTATGCATTTATGCGAAGATTTGCTTTCGTACCTATCAAGGTACCGAGTAATATTAATAAAGATTTGATAAATAAATATCTGAAAATTTGGAAAATAGAAGATAAGGTTTTCAACGAAATAAATATAGCTGATGGATTAACTGAATTGTGGAATATCATCAATAAATATAGAATTATCGGACCCGCTATCATAGAAGACATAGCGAGATATGTGAGCATAGAAGGCGACTACACTTCAGCCATCATAATGTATGCTTTACCACAATTCGAAGGTCTTTCTACAGATAATCTAAATAATTTTTTGCAAGACCTTAACAATTCACACATTAAAAATCTCTCACAAAGACAAGAAATGATGATAAATTTCGTTAACGATTATTTTAATATTTAAATTAATTATTCTCAAATGAAAACTAATAAAGATGAATTACTAAATGAAGTGATGGAGGACTTATTAATTTATCTAAAATCAGGTAAATTATCTATTAAACCATTTATTAATAAACTAAATCTGAATATTAATAATTTAGATGATCTCATAAAAATTCATTTTTTACTATCTGAAGATGTGAGACAATTTATTCTCAGATTACCAGAATTAATTAGAATGCTAAAAACATCTACTATCACTTCTACTATAGATTGCATATGCGAGATAAAAGGAAATATACTCTGGGATAATACATTGAAAAAACGCATCAATCAATACGAACCTCTACTATACGTATGCAACGAAAAAGATAAATGGTATAATACAAAGAAAAATATTGTACTAAAAACATTTATCAAAACAGTTTATGATATTATTGTAGATTGTAATATGCAGAGATTTGTGGGCTATGAATGGTATAAAGATGGTCAGAAAATAAATAATATAATAAAACACACATATGAAAAAAATATTTATTTAAAAAAAATAAATACTGAAAATACCATAATAACTGATAGAATGCTAATGGATGTATCAAAAGATAGAAACGAGCTCTATAGCACAGCGGCTAAATTATTGATAAAACTCAAAAGGCTATTAAATGAAAGAAATGATACAATGATCAGAGAACTATTTAGTAAAACTTTCATAGAAATAGCTGACATAGAAACTTTATTTGAGCTATACTGGGTCATCAAGCTAATAAAAGAAAATACCACACAAGCAAATATGCAGTTAATAGATGATAAAAATAACATTATTGCCTCTTGGCAAGATGACAATTATTTATACAAAATATATCATGATAGTACTGGCTCAGACAAAATTTCATTTAGGATTTCTCAGGATGAAGTGATAAATTCTGATAATGAATACTTAAAAAGGATGGTAAAAAGTAGGGATTTTTCGCAAAAAATTGCAAAAGAAATTGGTTACAACATTAGTGATGACTTATGGAGAGGCAGGCCAGATATTTTCATAGAAAAAATTGATAAAAAAGACAACAAAATTGTTAAAATTATCATAGGTGAAGTTAAATACACAAGTGATATTAATTATATGCTGAAAGGACTGCAAGAATTAGCAGAATATATTTATCTGATAAAAAATACTGATATAGTGGGCAATTATATAATAGATAATGAAAATAGCGAAATAGAAATAGAAGGCATCTTGTTTGCAGATAAAGTAAAAATCGATAATAATTTTGATTTTTTAAATAAAATCATACCAAGAATACAAATACGAACAAGTCTCTTATGATTATTTGCAAAATAATTAATAATTTTGAAAAATATTAATTATTTTAAAATTATGGGATTAAAAACTGGCTTGGTTGGTATCGCTAACAGTGGAAAAACTACTTTGTTTAATTGTCTTACTAGCAGTAATATAGAGACCTCTGCATATGCTTTTTCTAATACAAAATCTAACATTGGCATTGCTAATGTCAGAGATACTCGATTAGATGAAATACATAAAATCGTTGCTGCAGATAAAAAAATTTATGCAACTATAGAAATCATTGATATTCCTGGATTGGTGAAAGGTGCCAGCCAGGGCGAAGGTATTGGGAATAATTTCCTTAATGATGTTAGAAACATGGATGCTCTAGTATATGTGCTTAGATGCTTCGAAGCTGAATCACTTTCTCATATCGAGGGCAGCATAGATCCAGTGAGAGATAAAGAAATATTAGATTTGGAATTGCAAGTTAAAGATTTAGAACAAGTAGATCGTAAACTGCAAAAAGTAGAGAAATTAGTGAAATCTGGTGATAAAACTGCTGCTGATTCATTGAATAGTTTATTAAAATTCAAAGATGCTTTAGAAAATTTTGTTAATATCAGAGATTTAGAGCTCAATGATATAGATAAGTTATTGATTAAAGAACTTTCTATTTTGACTGCTAAACCAGTATTTTATGTTTTAAATGTAGATGAGCATGGTGTGAATGGGAATAAATTCACTGATAATTTTATGAATATTATTCATGAAAATACTATGATAGTAGCAGCTAAAATAGAGGAAGATATCATGACTATAGAGAATAAAGATGAAAGGAAAGAATTTTTAGCTGAATATGGATTAGATGAGCCAGCAGTTAATAAATTATCTAGAGGAATATATAAACTTTTAGATTTGATAACGTTTTTCACTATCGGAGGTAAAGAAAATAGAGCGTGGAGCATAAAAAATGGAGCTACTGCTGTAGAAGCTGCTGAGGAAATACATAGTGATTTGGCACGTGGTTTTATAAAAGCTGAAGTCATTTCTTATGAAGATTTAATTAATTATAAATCTGAACAAGCTTGTCGTAATGCTGGTAAAATAAGATTAGAAGGTAAAAATTATATTGTGAAGGATGGAGATATTTTGCATATTAGATTTAATGTATAATTAAAAATGTAAATTCATAAAAAAGGGGAGTTAAATTTATTTAACTCCCCTTTTTATTTTATGGAATATACATTAATTTACTTCTTCGTAATCTACATCGGTGAAATCATTTTCATTTGATTCTTTTTGAGATTTCGAAGAAGTTTTGTCTTCATTTTCCTCATCACTAGATTCATACATATAAGTGCTAGCTTTTTGCCAAGCATCATTTAAACGAGCCATAGCACTATCAATAGCAGTAACGTCTTGAGATTTATGTGCATCTCTTAGAGCATTGAGAGCACTTTCTATTTCTGCACGATTTTCTGGTGGTATTTTATCACCGAAATCTTTCAGTTGCTTTTCAGTACTATAAATCAAATTGTCAGCTTGATTAACTTTATCGATTTTTTCTTTCAGTTTTCTATCTTCATCTGCATGGCGTTGAGCTTCTTCTTTCATACGTTCTATTTCTTGATCAGTTAAGCCAGTGCTAGCTTCTATTCTAATAGATTGGCTTTTGCCAGTAGCTTTATCTTTAGCAGATACATTTAGTATGCCATTAGCATCTATATCAAAAGTAACTTCTATTTGTGGAATACCACGTGGTGCAGGAGGAATGCCATCTAAATGGAATTTTCCAATTGTTTTATTGTCTTTAGCCAATTGACGTTCACCTTGCAAAACATGAATTTCTACTGAAGTTTGATTATCTGCGGCTGTAGTGAAAACTTCTGTCTTTTTCGTTGGTATCGTAGTATTAGCTTCTATCAATTTTGTGAAAACACCACCTAAAGTTTCTATACCTAAAGAAAGAGGCGTAACGTCTAATAGCAACACGTCTTTTACTTCACCAGTAAGCACTGCACCTTGGATAGCTGCACCAATAGCGACCACTTCGTCTGGGTTTACTCCTTTAGAAGGAGCTTTACCAAAGAAATCTTGAACAATTTTCTGAACCATAGGTATACGTGTAGAGCCACCAACTAAAATAACTTCATCAATTTCAGAAGCTTTTAGATTAGCGTCTTCTAATGCTTTTCTACATGGTTCTATAGTAGATTTTACTAAATCTTCAATAAGAGATTCAAATTTTGCTCTTGTTAATTGTTTTACTAAATGCTTTGGCACATTATCTACAGTAGTGATATATGGTAGATTAATTTCTGTCATCATGCTAGAAGATAATTCTATTTTAGCACGTTCAGCAGCTTCTTTTAATCTTTGCAGTGCCATAGGATCTTTTCTAAGGTCTACACCTTCTTCTTTTATAAATTCTTCTGCTAGCCAATTAACTAGTCTTTCATCGAAATCATCACCACCTAGACGAGTATTACCATTAGTAGATTTCACCATGAAAACACCCTCACCTAATTCTAAAATACTAATATCAAAAGTACCACCACCAAGATCATAAACAGCCACTTTCATTTCTCTATGTTTCTTATCTAAACCATAAGCTAGTGCTGCTGCTGTAGGTTCATTAATGATACGTCTGACATTTAGTCCTGCTATTTCTCCAGCTTCTTTGGTAGCTTGTCTTTGAGAATCATTAAAATAAGCGGGAACAGTGATGACAGCTTCTGTAACTTCTGTACCCAAATAATCTTCGGCAGTTTTTTTCATTTTTTGAAGTATCATAGCAGAGATTTCCTGTGGCGAGTATTCTCTGTCATCTATTTTAACTCTAGGTGTATTATTTGGTCCTTTTACTACTTTATATGAAACTCTATTAATTTCTTTTTGCACTTCATCAAAAGTCCTACCCATGAAACGTTTGATGCTAGATATTGTACGAGTAGGATTTATTATAGCTTGCCTCTTAGCTGGATCTCCTACTTTAATTTCATTATTTTCAGTAAAAGCTACAATTGAAGGCGTGGTTCTACGACCTTCACTATTAGCTATTACTATAGGTTCATTACCCTCGACCACTGACACACATGAATTAGTAGTCCCTAAATCTATACCTATTATTTTTCCCATAGTTTTTATTTTTTGTTTCTACTTTGTCAAATTATATACCATATTAAATAATGTTTCATTATTGACATAATTTCATAGAAATTAAAGACAAATTGTCTTTAATGAAATGATATTATAAAATATAATTATTTAAAAAATAATCATATTTATCTTAGATTTATCAATAAAAACGTAGAATAACTGATGACAAATAGCTCACTGAAATGGAGGTATGAGAATATTTGATATCATGGGGAAAATCATTTTTTTTCATTTCTCATTCTCAAACCATTCTTGTCTGTCAATTTCTTTTTAGTTTTCTTTCTGATTGGTAGTAACGATCGACGGTATGAAAAGTTACTGATTGTGTACGATTTCTTGTCAAGTTACTCAAAAGTTGAAGGGGGCTACAAACCTTGAATATCCTACTACTATGGCAATTATTTATACCGCTTGTTAGCCACTGTATTTTGTTCTTTTATCCATTCATAAACAGGATCAATCCCATGAATAAAATCTTGAAAGCTTGATTGTATTATTATCTTTGGAACGATTGTGCTTATATCATTCATTATCTATGTTTTTAAAATAATTTGTAGAATAAATGACTTTTAACATAGAAGAAGGTAGAATAAAGCTTCTTATTTCTCCATAATGATTTGGTTTCCCTCCAGTTTCTTCGCCAACTGTAATTGCACTTGTATTCTTTTCAAAATCAATTGTATTTAAAATAGCAGAGGAAAATGTAGACCTACCAATAATTACATATATTTCAACTTTTTTATCAATTTTTTTCATTTTTAATTTCTTAACGAAATTTGTAACATAAATTGAATTACCACCTCCATTGAACCTCATATCAAAAATCAATTTTTCAACTCTCTTGTTTTTTAAGTCTGAAAAAATTTGCTCTTCAAAATCCTCAAAATGTAATGTATAAATATTCCCATTATTTTGAAGGTAAGAAACAGGAATACATTGATTATATGGCACATATAGAATTTTACCCTCGTCAAAAAATTCTTTTGTAAAGGCTGTATTCTTTACACTCCAGCAATAAGGTAAGCTGTCTTTATTAACTGATACGAACTGTGTGCCTATTGGTGATAGATTTACTTTTTGTGTAATCACCAAATTATCATTACCTAAAATATCAACGTAATAAAAGCTATCTTTTTTAAATTAAAATAATCCAACAATTGAGTTGATGTAATTAGAAGTGGAAAAATCTCTTATTTTAAAGCTTCGTTTTCACATGTTATTAATGAATTCATGCTATCTATAACTTGTTCAATGCGATATCCATTAATTGCAACTATTTTTTTGCCAATTAAATTTGCATTGTCCTCACTTGCTGATAGTATATAAACTCCATCTGTAAATTGATACATTGAGATAGGTAGCTGAAGTTCCAGATTGATGAATTTAAACAAATCAATTCGTGTATGACTATCTCCAAGTTTGGCAATTAGTTGTTGTAGCTTTACTACTATTTCAAAATCAGACAATGTATCACATTGATTTTTAATTCTATCCAAACAGCATTATATTCTAGCTCACTTAAGTGAAAAAATAAATTGATATGTTTTTTGGGTAATTCTACTCTTAATGTATCGATGTCATTTTTCCAATTGATCTGTGAAAAACAAATTTGTGCTATTCCGATTAATACTGCTATTGATAATATTTTTTTCATTTTCAGCTTTGTTTATATAGTGGCTAACGTCTTATTTAAGCAACAAAGATATAACATTTGAAAATACAAAATATAAAACATGTGTATATTATTTTATTCTCAAATAAAAAATATTACATTGAGGATCATATTCTGGCGGTAATTTTATATATGGGAATAAATTTCTCCTATATTTTTTATCATTTTTGATAGTTACTAATTCATTTATCGTATCACCATAAAATAAAATATCATAGCCGTTTAAATTTATTGCTCCCCAAAAATCTGTATCTGATTGTGTGAGAGCATACTTATCGTAGATACAAAGGATTATTTCAGCAGAGTCTCTATCTGTAGAATATTTTAAAGAGGCCTTTAATATATTATCTTGAGGCAGAGTTTTAGGTAAAACATTAATTCTATTTATTAGCTCTCTTTCAAGATTATCCTGCAATTCGACATTTGTTGAAAAATCTTGTTTACATCCTGTAACAAAGAACAATAAAAGAATAATAAAAATTAGTTTGAAATTATACATATGACTTAAAGATTATCACAATTTGTTTGAGATTTATTAATTTAATAGCCTATACCATTCATCTTCATTATAATAAATTGAAAGCTAGGCTAATTTTTCCCTCATTATCTAAAGTTCAGGTTTACAGTAGTATTTTTATTACTTTCTATAGTGAAATTTTTTTCTATTGTATAAATGCTTTTATTTACATATTTAGCTCTAAAGACAATAGTGTAATCGCCTGGTTGTAGCTGAATAGTTTGCATAGTTTCTTCAGTTTTTAAATTAATTACTAGCTCTAAATCTTTATCTTTTTTTCTTTGAAAAATGCTACCATATCCATTAGCTGGCAGATAAATAATGATATTACCTGGAGCAGGAATCTCTACTGTGGTAGTATAACTCTGCTTTATTTCGACATTATCTATATATAATCTAGGCAAAGTGAGTATTTCTAAATCATATTTACCAATTAAATATTTTTCTTTTTTATTAGTATATTGTACATTCAAAGTTGCATTATCATTATTTTTTCTAACAATTACAGGCAAAGCAGATTTCTCTAAATTGGAAGCAGGAAATTTAACAAGTAATTCTCCTTGTGGAGTAGGTGCTGATACAATAGTATGCTTACCTGGAGTGAGACCGAGAGAATCAATATAAACTGGAGGAATAGTATGTATTTGAATTCTATATTTTATCAAAGGATCTATTAATAGTGTGTCTGGCACACCTTTGTTATTAAGTGTATGCACAAATTGATAAATAATTTTATTATTCATCCTATTATAAAAAGTCATTGGAATATTAGTCTCGGTAGGATTACCAGCTTGATCTAATAAATTTACCTGACAAGAAGTAGAATTTAATGCATAAGAAATGACAATTCTGAGAGCTTTCTGAAATTGCTCTTCTGTACTACCATCATAGTAATCTCCAACACATTCAAATTCTTTAGAAAAATTTTGACCTATACCAATAATAAATGGTTTAAGTACAATACCTTTTTTTTGTAAATCCTGAGAAACAGCACACGGATCGCCATTGCACTCCTCTATACCATCAGTTATTAAAATTATAATATTTCTACATTTATCACAAGGCGGGAAATCATTACCAGCAGCTGCCAAAGTATTAGCTATAGGAGTAGTGCCGCGAGGTGTCAAATATTTAATAAAATGAGCAATTTTTTTGGCATTACCCTCAGAGAAAGGTACTACTAATCTAGTATCATTGCAATCTTGTGGAGGGAAATCTTTCAAATCACCAAAAACTCGCAGTGCTAATTGTAAATTTTCGATTGTAGAAATACTATCTAAAATATTGTTTAATAAACGCTTAGCAATATTTATTTTTGTATCACTCTGCCAGTGTCCATACATGCTATTACTAGCATCGAAGATAATTAATATTCTAGTGGAATTTTCACTTTTTGGTGGCTGAGATTGTCCAAAAGAAAAAACAGAAACAAGACAAACAGAGAATAAAAAAACAAATTTTTTAAAAATCATTTAATGAAGATTTTAAATATTTTAATGCCTCAGCAGCTTGCTGATCATTAGGAGGAGTACCATGCCATTTGTGATCATTTTCCATAAAAGATACACCTTTTCCCATAATAGTGTGCATGAGGATCATTATCGGATAACCTTTACCTAAATTATCTTTAGCGATATTAATAGTTTTTCTTATATCAGAAAAGTCATGACCATTCATTTCTAAAACGAACCATCCGAAAGCTTCCCATTTAGCACGCAGATTACCTAATGAATTCACTTGATCTACGGGTCCATCTATTTGTTGTCCATTATAATCAATTGTAGAAATAAGATTATCTATTTTTTTAGAACCAGCGAAGAGTGCAGCTTCCCACACTTGTCCTTCTTGTAGCTCTCCATCGCCATGTAAAGAATATATAATTTTTTTGTCATTATCGAGCTTTTTAGCTTTAGCACAACCTATGGCAATAGATAAACCTTGACCTAATGAGCCAGCAGCAAAACGTATACCAGGCAAATGTTCAGAAGGTGTAGGATGTCCTTGTAGTCTGCTATTAATCTTTCTGAAAGTAGCTAATTCATCAATTGAGAAATATCCTCTACGTGCTAAGACAGAATAAAATGCAGGGCTTATATGCCCATTAGATAAAATAAAGATATCTTCATTATGTCCTTCTAAAGTGAAATTTTCAGGATCTAAATCCATAATTTCGAAATATAGAAGAGTAAGAAAATCTGCACAACCTAGAGAACCACCAGGATGCCCCGACTTAGCCAAATTTGTCATTCTAATAATATCTCTTCTCACTTGTGTAGCGATGTCTATTAATTTTTCATTAGTCATATTGCAAATAGTTTTTACAAATTTATTTAAAATATTTTTATTCAAATAAAAAAATGTTAATAATAATCATTTTATTTTGTAAAATTTAAAAATTTTTTATTAATTTTGCGAAAAGAATACAAAAAAACAATTATATGAAAAAATTAATCATTACAATTTTAGCCCTAATGACTGGTCTGACAATGTTTGGTCAGGTAGTTTTCCAGTCTGATTTCGAAACATGGACAGATGGTTCATATCCCGATGGATGGGGTGGCAGTGGTACAAATATAGGTGCTGCTAATGTAGTAAAATATACTACCAGTCCATATGCAGGTAATAATTCTTGTCAACTCATTAACACTACTACAAGTCACAAAAGATTCACTACTACTCCAGTGGCAATAGAAAGTGGTACTGCATATAAAGTAGAATTCTATGCTAAAGGTAAAGGCGAAATTAGAACAGGCCTCAAACGTACTGTAGCTGCTGCATCTTATATGAATTATCAAGCATACATTACTATTGATAGCGATTCATGGGCACTATATTCACAAACGATAATAGTAGATACTACAAGTGCTGATGCAGAGTTCATACTTTCATTAAGAAGTACTGATGCATCAATGGACCATTTAGTGATTGATAATGTAAAAATATCTCTTGATGCAGATATTGAAGAAGTGTCTATACATGATATTCAATATACTACAGATGCCAGTGGAGATAGCCCATACAATGGACAAACGATAAAAACTCGTGGTGTAGTTACTGCTGTTAGTAGTCAAGGTTTCTGGTTGCAAGATGGTAAAGGTGCATGGAATGGCATTTATGTATTCAATAATACAATTTTACCAACTTTGGGAGATAGCATCCTAATATCAGCTTCAGTATCTGAATATTACAACCTAACAGAACTAACTACAGTCTCCCTATTAGAAAATTTTGGTAATACAACTTTACCTGCACCAGAAATTATAAACATTGCAGATGTAGGAGAAGCATATGAGGGTGTTTTATGTAAATTAGTAGACGTACAATGTATAGCTTTACCAGATCAATATGGTATGTGGCAAATAACTCAAAGTGGTAATAATCTATATGTAGATGATGATATTTATGCTTTCACACCTACTATTAATACTCGCTATGTAGTTACTGGTATAATACATTATTCATTTAGTGAGTGGAAAATTTTACCACGTAATACTGATGATGTTATAATATACACAGGTATTAACTCCAATGAAACTAATAATATTTCTATAAATTATGATGCTAATTCTAAAAATATCTTCATTAAAGGATTACAAAACAATGCTAGATTAGATGTTATTAATATCTTAGGTCAAAATATGGGCAATTATTCTATAACTCCAAATACAAATAGAATAGATGTTTCCAATCTAAACTCTGGTATTTATATTATAAATTTGAATAATAACAATACCATTACTACTAAAAAAATATTAATTCCATAATTAATATTGAATTAAATGATTTTAAAAAACCAGGTTATTTCGTAACCTGGTTTTTTTATATAAATTTGCTTAATAAATTTATTTTATGAATTATAAGCAAAAAAGTATTATAATATTTTTGATATTTTCTATGACATTATCAATGACAAATATTAATTGCCAGACAGTAGAAGAATGGATAATAGAAGGTAATGACATGAATAGATACCACATAGTATAAAGATGGTGTGGATATGAAATCAAGAATATTGGTAAGTATTTAATTAATCTTACAGATATGGAAATAAATCCTGAAGAAATTTATTAAAAATAAAAAATCATGAAAAAACATAAAAATATAGGTTTGCTGTTTGGTACATTTAATCCACCACATATCGGGCATACATTAATAGCAAATTATTTTTATATAACTAATAATTTCGATGAGATCTGGTTAGTAGTTTCTCCACAAAATCCGTTTAAAAAAGATATAAACCTTTTAGATGAAAAACTAAGATTAGAAATGACAAGCTTAGCAATAGAAAATGCGACCTATATAAAAGCTAGTGACATAGAATTCTCATTGCCAAAACCAAGTTATACATTTAACACTCTAGAAAAATTGATAAATGATTATCCAGAATACAAATTTTCTATTATTATGGGTAGCGATAACGCTATATCAATAGAAAAATGGAAAAACTTTCAATATATTATAGATAATTTCAATATTTATGTTTACCCGAGGACGAACTACTCAACAAAAAATATTTTATCAAATAAAAATATCAACGTAGATAATTCTGCACCCATTATAGATATTAGTAGTAAATGGATAAAAGAACAAATAAAAAATGGCAAAGATGTCCAATTTTTTTTAAGAAAATCGGTTTATGATTTCATAAGGATGAATGGAATCTATAAATGGGAGGATTATTAAGAATAGATAAGACAAGAGAGAAATGGTAAACTATAACATTTAAATGTTATAGTTTAAAACATTTATTATTTCAATAAAAATTACTAATTTTGTTCAAAATTTTTAATTATGAAAGAATTATTAGAAAATATCGATAAATACCTGGCTCTACCTAAGGATCATAAGCGAGATTTTTTAGATCAACTATATCAATATTTAGTAAATAACAATGCCAATGCAGTAGATTACCAAAAAGTAAAAATCCAATCTACCGCTGCCATTTGTCCCGACTGCAGAAGTGAAAATGTCATCAAAGCTGGTAAAAGAAATGGTAGACAAGTTTACAAGTGCAAAACCTGCGGTTATAATTTTCGTGAAACAGCTCGCACCTTTGTTTATCGAATGAGAAAATATCCATTAATGCTCGACTATATGAGATGTATGTTAGAAGGAAAAAGTCTACGAGCTTGTGCTGATGAAGTTGGTATTTGTCTGAAAACAAGCTTCGAATGGCGACACAAAATATTAGCTGCTATCAGATCATTAGAAGGGGGAATAAGCTTCTCTGGTATTGTAGAAGCTGATGAGCTGCTAATGAACTATTCAGAGAAAGGTAGGAAATTTAAAAACAAAGAAGAATATCAACGAGCTAAAAAGAAGAAACACCCCAAGGTAGCAGTATTAGTCGTAACAGACAGAGAAGGTAATTTACTTTTTAAACAGGTTGGAGAGAAAAAAGTAAAGAATGAGCAATTGAGAGAAGAGCT
>JAPXMM010000013.1:0-31045 GCA_033809015.1 Bacteroidales bacterium | reverse complement strand
AGATAAAAGGATTAGCTGTTTATAGCGTAAATGTAGCAGAGAAAAAGATTACAGATTTTTTAGTTTGGATGATGAAATTCAGAGGAGTAGCCACAAAGTATCTACAGAACTACCTTATGTGGTTTGTTATTATGAATAAGTATTTGAAAGATGAGGTGGAATCAGATATTGGGCGACTATTAAACCTGTCATCGCACGATAGGTGGGCGTGGGAGCGGTATTTTAGATTAATGAAATTAAAATATTGAAATATCATTGAAAGTTAAACAAAAATATTATCTTCGATCATTCACTTTTTTCTTTGACGTTTTATTTACCAGATATTAATTAATTTTAAATAAAAATTAATTATGTTTTTCCCTAAAAAATTATTATTGTTATTTTTCTGCTCATCATCTATTTTTTCTTTTGCTCAAAATGATTATTACAATCCAGTGGTTGATAGTACAGTAGATATAGTCTATGATGATAGGTTCGCCACAATTCTATTGGAAGATACTTCATGGCAATTCAATTTTCCCGTTATAGATCTATCAAAACAGAATAATTTACAATTATCTTTTGATATGCTTACTGATGAAGTTTATGATATATATGTCTCTTTTCAACCTTTTAGCCCTAATTGGGAATTGCTCGATGAACCTATTTCAGATTTCATTGATGGTTTTCCCGAAAATCCTATTTTTGATTATAATTTTTCTAGAAATACTCTAATACCTTATATTCATTATTTGTATTTATTTCCAAATGACGATATTAGATTTAAGCAAAGTGGCAATTACCTTTTGACAGTATATTACAAAGATAAAACTACCAATAAGTATAGAAAAGCTTTTAGCAAACGTTTTGTCGTTAGTGAACAAGCTCTATTAGTAAATGCTTAAGTAATTTTTGCAACTGATGTAAATGAAAAATTTTATCGGCAGCTCCCATTTGTCCCAGATGTGATTGGGAATATATAACTAAATCAGGTATAAATGATGGTAGACAACTCTATAAATGCAAAAAATGTGGTAAAAACTTCCGTGAAACTACTGGCACCTTTGTCTATTACCTACACAAAAAAGAATTGATGCTTGATTACATTCGTCTGATGCTCGAGGGTAAAACCTTACGTGAATGCTCTAAAGAACTTCGTATTTCTCTACCTACCAGCTTCGAATGGCGACATCGCATTCTATCTGCTCTGAGAAGCTTCGAAAATAATGTAAACTTCTTTGGCATTATGGAAATAGATGAACTGTTATTGAAATATTCAGAGAAAGGACGCAGGTATAAAACTTTAGAAGAATATCTATTAGCTCAAGAGCTAAAAACTCACAATGTAGCTGTACTATCTATGATAGATAGAAGTGGCAATATGCTCTGCACATTGACTGGTTTAGATAATGTGAAGCGAGATCAGATAGATAAAATCTTATTAGCTAAAATATCTAAAAATGCTGTGATTTGCTCGCCTGATAATGAAGAATTCAAGAATCTGAAGACACAAAGTATAAAAGATAAAACTATAATTACTAAAAGGACCAAGAAGTATGGACAGCATGGATTATCGATAGTGAAGGACAAGGAAAATGATTTTGCTGGATGGATAAATGGTACATTTAGAGGAGTGGCTACGAAGTATTTGCAGAGCTACATAATGTGGTACGTGGTGAAGCACAAATATTTATTGAACAGAGTGATAGAAGATATAGGTAGGATGCTGAATTTAGCAGCGTCAGACTGGGAAGCGTGGTATGTGTATGTGAGGTTAAAATTAAAGCATAGGGAAAGACTAACATAAACATTTAATTTTTCCACCCTCTTTTCTCATTCTTCCTTTTCCCAAAATTTTTTATTATTTTTGATAAAATATTTGTTTTCATGAACCAAAACATTTATGATATTTTACAAAGTAATTGGGGTTATTCACAATTTAGACCTTTGCAAGAGGAAATTATCAATTCAGTTATAGATGGTAATGATACTTTAGCCCTCCTACCTACTGGCGGTGGCAAAAGTATTACTTTCCAAGTACCTGCTTTATCTTTAGATGGTATTACTATTGTTATTTCTCCTTTGATAGCTCTCATGGTGGATCAAGTCGAGAATCTATTGAAAAGAAATATCCCTGCTGCAGCTATTCATAGTGGTCTCATCCCAAGAGAAATTGATGTGATTTTGCATAGATGTATTTATGGTAATGACATTAAGTTGCTCTATGTATCTCCAGAGCGTTTACAAACTTCGTCTTTTAAGGTTAATTTATCAAAAATGAATGTGAGTTTAATCGCTGTGGATGAGGCACATTGCATTTCTCAGTGGGGTTATGACTTTAGACCTCCTTATTTACTTATTTCGAGTATTAGAGACATATTCCCTAATGTGCCTATTTTAGCTCTTACCGCTACTGCTACCCCCATAGTCGTGAATGATATTGTTGATAAATTAAAATTACGAAATGTTCAGATTTTTAAACAGTCCTTTTATAGAGAGAATTTAATCTATAATGTAATTGAGACTGAAGACAAGATGGGTAAATTAATAAGGCTTCTGAAACAATTTCCAGGTAGTTCTATTATTTATGTGAGAAATAGAAAAAAAACAGTTACTATTGCGAAGCATCTACATGCTTTAGGATTTTCTGCTATCTATTATCATGCAGGGTTGTCAGCAGATGAGAGAGAAGCCAGGCAAAAAGCTTGGATAAATAATCAATTTAAAATTATGGTGGCTACGAATGCGTTTGGCATGGGCATAGATAAACCTGATGTGCGACTAGTTGTACATTTAGACTTACCAGATAGTATAGAATCTTATTTTCAGGAAGCTGGTAGGGCTGGTAGAGATCTTAAACTTTCTTATGCGTTTTTATTTTTTCATAATTCTGATATTGATGATTTTAAAAAAAATATTCTTCTCAGTTTTCCTGATATTCAAATTATTAAACAAACATACCAGATCATTTCTGAATATTATCATCTTAACATTGGAGATGGTGAAAATGAAATTTCCCCTTTTTCCATTAATGATATTCTAAGTAATACTGATATATCATCAAATAATTTTTATAATAGTTTAATAATACTAGAAAAAGCTGGTTATATAGCTTTGAGTGAAGGCATTAAATCTAAATCTAGGTTGTTTTTTTTAAAAGACAAAAATGAAATTTACAAATTTCAATTAGAACATCCTGAATGGAATGATTTTATTAAAATTCTCACTCGTACCTATTCAGGCCTTTTCACAGAATATAGTAATATATCAGAGGATAACATTGCTCAAAAAACTAATTTGTCTATCGAAGAAGTTTCTAATGCACTTAACTCTTTAAAAGAGCTGGGGATTATCGATTATATTCCTAATAAAGGAGAAAGTACTATCACTTTTTTAATGCCTTGTGTGGACGTAGAAAGTATCTATATTCCTGATATTGTATATGAAGATAGAAAAAAAATAATTTTATCTAATGCTGATGCTCTAATATCTTATATTACTAATCAAACCAAATGTCGTAGTCAATTGCTTTTAGAATATTTTGGTGAAGAATCTATTATACGTTGTGGTAGGTGCGATGTCTGTGTTTCTAGGAATAATGTTGATTTATCTAAATTAGAAATGGATAATATTATTAATGTTATTAAACCTTTATTACGTGAGAAATCAATGAGCGAAAATGAATTATTAGAACATTTCTCTATTATGGATGAAATTAAAGTTATTAGAGTTATTTCTTGGTTAATCGAAACTAATAAAATTATTAGATTGCCAGACATGAAATTATCTTGGAGCAAATAAATGTTGTAAGGTTCTGTTTATATTACTCAAAAAATTCATTTAAATTTGTATTAATTATTATCTTGATATTTCTTAATTATTTTGTTGATTTATTTGTGTATTTTTTTATAAAATCTTTTTTTGATTTGATAGAAATATGAAAATGATTATTAAACAATTAATATAATGTAATAAATTAATTTTCTATACATGATGAAGATAAAATCTTTTACTAATTTTGAAAAAAAAATGGGAACCACAAATGATTATTTTATATCACAAAGAGCAGCCGAGCTAAAAGAGTCAGCTACATTAGCAATGAGTCAAAAAACTCGAGAATTAAAAAGTAAAGGGATAGATGTTATCAATTTAAGTATCGGAGAACCAGATTTTTTTGTACCAAATTTTATTAAAGAAGCAGCTAAGCAAGCTATAGATGATAATTATTCTTTTTATCCTCCAGTACCAGGTTATTCCGAATTACGTCAAATGATTGCTCATAAACTGAGAAGAGATAATCATTTAGACTATGATCCTTCTCAGATTGTTGTTTCTAATGGTGCTAAGCATGTGATTGCTAATATTTTTTTAACAATTTTAAATAAAGGTGATGAGGTATTGATACCTGTTCCTTATTGGGTATCTTATCCTCCACTAGTACAGATAGCTGATGGTAAACCTGTATATATTAAAAGTGATTTCAATAAAGATTTTAAAATCACTGCTGAGGATATAGAACGCCACATTACTCCTAAAACTAAAGCTTTTATTTTTAGCTCACCTAATAATCCATCTGGCAAAGTTTATTCTTATGAAGAATTAAAAGAATGGGCAGGAGTTTTTGCTAAACATCCTGAGATTCTGGTAATATCAGATGAAATTTATGAATTAATAAATTTTACTAAAGAACATCATAGCATTGCAGAATTCGAAGAGATAAGAGACAGAGTAATAATAGTAAATGGATTGTCAAAAGGTTTTGCTATGACTGGATGGCGTGTAGGATATAGTGTGTCATCTAAAACTATTGCTAAAACAATAGAAAAAATTCAAGGGCAGATGACTGGTGGCATTAATGACATAGCTCAGATGGCTGCTCTGAAAGCTCTATCTGTAGATCCAGAAGATTGCCACGAACTTATAGAAATGAAAGAATCTTTTCGTAAACGTAGAAATTTTATGTTAAAAGCTTTATCTGAGGTACCTGGCATTAAGCCTAATAATCCTGATGGTGCTTTTTATATTTTCCCAGATATTTCTGATTTAATTGGTAAAAAATTTGAAGATTTTGTTATTAATAATGATGATGACCTCTGTATGTATCTATTAAATAATGCTAATGTGGCTTTGACATCTGGCTCTAGTTTTGGCTATCCAGGATGCGTCAGACTGAGCTATGCTACTTCTATGTTGCAATTAGAAAAATCTGTCGAAAGAATTAAAAAAGCTGTTAGTCAATTACAATAATCTGAGTCTTTTTTAAATTAGATATTTTAGTCTAACTTAACTTTATATTATTTCATATTACATTCTATATGATAGGCAGAGTTTGTAATTTGTGCTTAGTTTTCTTCTATTTGTGGCTGAAAAAACATTGAATAAAATGTTAAGAAAAATACAGTCATTGTCGTGGCTTGTTGGCCCTCGAGCATATCCTCTAGTAGCATCATTGTCGAGAAAATTATCCATATACATATCCACAAACTTGTCAAATTAATTCTGCTTTTTTTGTTAAAAATGGGATAAAACCATAAAATTAATAGTAACGACATCCCAACTATTCCTAGAGCCATTCCTATTGTTACGAATTGATTATGAGTTTTTCTGTATAATTTTTCTGGTACTTGCGGGTAATGTTTTTGGTAATAATTTTTGAAAGCTGTACTCACATCACCTGTCCCCCATCCAAATAGTGGTTTCTCATTTATCAGTGATATACCTACTTTCAAATAAACTAATCTTTGGCTTAAAGAACCATAAAAACCTATTTGTTCATCTTTTCTAACTCTATATATTTCATAATATAAATTATACAATCTACGATCTAATGGTGCTGAGCTCATTAGTCTGTAGTTTGTTATATTATTCTCTATAGCTTTAATCTCTTCATCATTAAGCATTTTTAATCCTGTAGAATCTATAGGATAATTTTTAGAAGCTAAAAAACGTACTAACGTATAATAATTGCTATCAGAAAAAGTATTAATTTCATCAATTTGTTTCGTGGATATTTCGTTCCATTTTTTTATTAAACTTTTATCTATTGTGTATGGATTATATGCATTTCTATTTTCTATTTCTATATTTTCTAAATTCCTAATATTTTTTGTAGTTCCAAAATAACTTTGATAGGATAAATAAAATATTAGTGGAGGCGAAATAATAAAGATCGCTATAGCTCCTATCACTATGTATTTATTTCTCTTAGATATTCTACTGATAATCCAAATGAAAATAATTAATAAAGACAAAATAAATGGAGCTAGTGATGCATTTAAAATCTGAAATGTAATGAAAAGAACTATTAGTATAGGGTGGATGATTTGATGGTATTTGATTTTTACAGTATCATTAGCAAATAATATTATTGATATGGCAATGGTAATAAGTAGTGAAGCTCTTATATGATTTCTATACCATGGTATTTCTTTGATGTTATCTATCCATCCAAATGATAATGAAATTATAGGTATTAGGACAAAAATAAATGCTAAAAACAAGTAAAATTTATTAAAATATTTTTTTATAAATTCAGAAGGGTAAGTAGTGGCAAAAATTATTGGCAAAACTAACATGGGTAATTTTACTTGTAAATCGTTTAACCCAGATTTGATATTAGCTGTATATAGCATGCCTATTACCAGCAATAGATACATTGCTATCCATAGCATTGCATATGGTTGTTTTTTTAATTTTTTGAATTTTTCTTTATATTTTCCTTCTATTAACCAAACAAGTGCTAAAGTGATTTCTGAAGCGGATATTAAAAATAAAGAGTAAAATATTCCTATTATTAATAAGCCTATTAATACTGTGTAAATATATGGGAAAACATTTTTAGAAACATTTTTCATAAAGACATTACTAGTGGTCAAATTATTTTACACTCAATATATTTTTGTATTGTGATGGATTAGTTAATATCTCTATTGCTTTATGTGTAAAATTATCATTTTGTAACTCATATTGAATGCGACCTTTTTGATAATAATATCTAGAAATAATCTCTGGAGCTAGTAGAGTAGTGATCTCATCTTTGTAATGCATGAGCTCTTCTTGATTATCTAAAGTTATTTTTTTCTTCAAAAGTTCTATATCGTCTTTTATAAGATCTAATTTCTTTTCGTCTTCAGCTAATTTAGTCAGTTTATCGAGTTCCATTTTTAGCGGAGATGAATATTTGATTTCTTTATCTTTCATATAAGCTATGAATTCATTATAGTCTACGTCTGATAATTTGAATTGATCTGGTTGTGAGATGGTGGGGTGCTTAATGGAGTATAATGTGGCAAATTTAAAAATATGCTGACCTATATAGAGAGCAGCCGTGAAAGCTGAAATACTATCTATTTTCACATCAATATCTGGCAAAATACCTCCAGCATCCTTTACTGGACGTTTATTTTTTGTAAAAAATATTTTTTGTTCGTCTGCAGATATTTGCCTACCCATGCCATTAGTTTTATCGCTATAATCAATTTTTTGTATACATCTGCCAGATGGTATGTAGTATTTAGCAATAGTTACTTTTAATTTTGAATTATAAGGTAAATTGACAATATTTTGTACGAGTCCTTTACCATATGATTGTTCACCTATTATCACAGCTCTATCTAAATCTTGCAATGCACCAGCTACTATTTCGCTAGCAGATGCACTATTTTCATTTATCAAAACACAAAGTGGTATTTCGAGATCTACAGGTGCTTGCATAGTTTTATAAACTCTATTAGCCTCTGGTAACCTACCTTTTGTGCTAACAACTTCAGTATTCTTAGGTACAAAAATATTTATGATATTAACAGCTTCATTTAGTAAGCCTCCACCATTATTTCGTAAATCTAGGATTAAACCTTGCAAATTAGGATCATTTTCTTTTAATTTTAATAGTGCATCTTTTACAGTATTGCTACAATTCATAGTAAATGAAGATAAAGAAATATAGCCTATATGTGGAGCTACTATTCCGTAATATGGTACTTCAGGCAGTTTGATTTCTTTTCTTGTCAATTTCACTTTTTTAATATTATCATCAAAAATATTTTTAAAAGTAATTTCTACATCGGTATCAGGAGCTCCTTTTAGCATATCACTCACTTCTTGAGTAGATTTACCTTTTATACTGACGCCATTTATTTCTAAAATTATGTCTCCTGCCCTTAATCTAGCATTATATGCAGGAAAGCCTTCATATGGTTCAGAAACTACTACAAAGCTATCTAATTTTTGAATTAATGCACCTACACCACCATATTGT
Organism: Bacteroidales bacterium; assembly: GCA_033809015.1. Classification (GTDB taxonomy): domain Bacteria; phylum Bacteroidota; class Bacteroidia; order Bacteroidales; family DTU049; genus DTU049. The sequence continues at coordinate 22,809 of JAPXMM010000013.1, read as the reverse complement.
CCTGTTGTCATTAGCTTGTAATCTTCTATATCACTTTCGGGGATAAACTCAGTATATGGATCTAGACTTTTGAGCATTTCATCAATAGCAGTTTTAGTCAAGCTACCAGGTTGTATCTCATCTACGTAATTTTTATTTAGTCCTTGCATCACCGATGTGAAAATATCTAAATTTTTGACTAATTCGAAACTAATGTCTCCGACTACAGCTTGAAATGAAAATATTCCAATTATTACAAAGACTATAACTTTTAAGGTATTTTTAATTTTTTTCATGAGTATTTATATTTTCAAAATAATTTGATGATTTAAATTTAACAAAAACAAATTTATCTGGTACAGGATCATATCCATAGCCTCCCCAGGGATTACATCTAAAAATTCTATATGTTGCTAGTAATAAACCTTTAATTGGTCCATGTTTTTTAAATGCCTCTACAGCATATGCCGAGCAGGTAGGATAAAACCTACAAGATTTTGGGAACATGGGCGATATAGCTACTCGATATAGCTTAATCAATAGTATGAATGGTGCTATTAATATTTTCTTTGTTTTCTTCATAATTTAATAAACGATTTAAAAATACAATTATTTTTTCTTTTATTATTTTATAATTAGGACTTTCATCTCCAATATAGACTAAAGCAATATACAAATTTTGATGTTTTTCTTGTAGTTCTGCATTCACATCATCCATTATATCAAAAATGACAGCTCTCACTACTCGGCGAATTCTATTTCTGGTTACAGCTTTTTTAAACTGTTTACGACTGACAGCTATTAAGCAATGTAGCTCTCCTTGTCCATTCTCTATTAAATGATAAATTTTAAAAGGATATTCTAATTTAGGTACCTGGTTGAATAGTTTTTCTTTTTGTTTTTTAGAAATAATGCGTAATTTTTTTAATCTATCTGTCATTAAAAATAGAAATAATTAAATGTTTATTTATAAAGTAATAAATTGCTATTAAATCAGCCCGATTTTTTTGTCTTATTTGTTGTAGTTTCAGTAGTTGATGTTTTTTGTGCAGATGTAGTAATAGTTGGTTTTGCTGATTTAGACGTTTTTTTAGGTGATTTTTTTGTATTAGAAGGTTTTGCTGTTTTATTGTTGCTAGCTTTAGTGTTACCGGTCTCTATTTTTTCTTCGTTTTTAATATTTTTAGGTTGCTTGTTATTTTGTTTAGTAAAAAAATCATCAAGAGCATGTATTAAAGAAGGAAATTCTTTAGTAGGAGCATAAACAGAAATTTTTAAATTATTTTTCTCAGCCATTTTTTTTGTATATTCACCACACACAGCTATTGCCTGGTCGCCTTGTTCATAGTTAGGGAAATTATGAAATAATGATTCTATACCATGTGGAGAGAAGAAAGCCAACATTTTATAATCTTTGATATTGATGTCTGAAAAATTTATGAATACATTTTTACATACAAAAAGATTATCAAAATTAATATTATGTTGACGAAGGGCATTTGCAAAGCTTTCATTACCATCTGAGCTAGAAACTAAAATAAAATTTTCATTAGGGAATTGTTTTAGATTTTCTATTACACTCTCTGGAGTACCAGTGCCAAAAAAGAATTTTCTTTTTTTATATCTCATATATTTCTGTAAATATAAAGCTATTTGCTCTGTTAGGCAGAAATATCGCATCTCATTCGATATAGTTGTCCTAGATTGTTCTAATAAACTAAAAAAATAATCTAATGCTATTTTACTTGTAAAAATAATGCCAAAGTATTTATTAATGTCTATTTTCTGATTTCTGTAATCCTTAATATCTATGCATTCTACATTAAATAATTTAAGAAAAGAAAATTCTAAATTGTATTTGAGCTCTAATGCACGATAGGGACTTTTTTCATAATCATTAGGCTTAAACTGGGAAATTAGTATTTTATATTTTTCGTCCATACTTCTCATATTATATTTTTTAAACAACTATATACAAATAAAAAAGGAACAATTTCCTGAATGCAAAAATACAAAAAATAAATTATATGAAAATTTTTAATTATTCTAAAACTGTTTATAATCATTCTAATCCACCTATAAATAAATATGATGATAATAAAGACAAAACCTATTTGTATCATTGCCTCATTAGCATATGCTATATTTAATAATAAAAATATGAATATTACAAATATCATATGTATCCACGAGCCCCCATAATAAATAAGGTCAGAATTTGTCTTTTCATTATTGCTAAATAAATATGAATATATTGAAAAAAATAGAATTTTATATAAAAATATAATGAGAAATAAATAAGCAATACTGAGAAATTCAAATTCATATTTTAGTACATAAATACTATAAATGATAAAGACATATAATGAAGCTATATATATGAAAAATATTATATAATTGAAATAATGATTTAGTGAATATCTATTTAAAAAAATTTTTCTTTTAGATTCTAAATAAAATGCAGAAATAAATTGCTTGTAATATTGAAAATATGATACAAAGCCTATAAATAAAATTATAGATAGAGTTGCCAAAAGTATTATCATTATTTCTGTAGTGGGGAAATAAATATGAGACAATGTGCTTATAGTTGTTGTTTTACTTGTCATTATATTATTTAAAGTATCGTTATCGTAATTTCTATTTAATAAAAAAGAAATATTAGTAAACGTAGTATCATTAGCATAGTTCCATTTAATAAAATCATATGGATATTGTATCATAAAAATAATATAAAATAAAATACAAAATTAGCAATAATGTAATAGTTGAAAAATAAAAAATTTGTTATTACATTAAACAGAATAATTAAGGTCATAGATTTGGAAAAATATTGTTAATTTTTTGAAAATGAGTTATTAATTTCCAATATTATTTCAAACAATTTTATATAGAATTTTTTAAATATACATTTTTGATTGATATTAATCAATTTTATCAAATCATCTCACTATATATAATATATTTGCAAAAAAATGAGAGTCTTAGTTTTAGGAGCTAGTACAAATGAAGAGAGATACTCTAACCTAGCCGTAAAAAGATTAAAAAATTATGGACATCAAGTCATAGCTATAGGTAATAAAGCTGGTGAAATAGAAGATATTCCCATTATTGTCAATCCTACCGCTGATAGTGTGAAACCTATAGATACTATTAGTCTTTACATCGGTCCTCAGCATCAAAAAAAATGGGAAGATTTTATAATTTCTATAAATCCCCAGAGGATAATTTTCAATCCAGGGACAGAAAATGCAGAGTTCGAAAATAAATTAAGTAAATTGGGAATAGAAATAGTAGAATATTGTACATTAATGCTATTACAAAGTGGGCAATTTTAAAATGATTTGATATTTTTTAAGAAGGAATTTTCTCATCGCCTTTCTCCAGTAGAGTATTGTTTTACGCTTAATGGGCTAGTAATGCCTCTCTCGTATAAAATTTTGCCTAAATAAGCTATCATAGCTCCATTATCTGTCGTCAAATTAATTGGCGGAATAAAAATGTTGTAACCTAATTGCTTGCCACTATTTATAAATGTTTGTCTTAATTCTGAATTAGCAGATACACCTCCTGCTAATACGATATTTTTTAATCCAAATTCTTTAGCTGCTTTTAAAGTTTTTTCTACTAATATTTCTACAATCGTCCTCTGATAGCTAGCTGCTAGATGTTGTTTATATTTTTCGATAAAATCAGGATCTTTTTTTAAATTGTCTCTTACTAAATATAAAAGAGAAGTTTTCAGACCACTGAAACTAAATTGAAAATCTGGAACTTTAGGTTTAGTAAAATGAAAATAATGAGGCTCTCCACTTTTGGCTAATTTATCTATCATTGGACCACCAGGATATGGTAATCCTAATATTTTCGCTGCTTTGTCAAAAGCCTCACCTGCAGCATCATCTATTGTTTCACCAATGATTTTTATATCATTATAATCATTTACTTTTAGTAATTGTGTATGCCCTCCTGAGACAGTAAGACATAAAAAAGGAAATTCTGGCACTGGATGTTTTTCCTCTGGAAATTGAATAAAAGAAGCAAAAATATGTGCATATAGATGATCTACGGCTACTATAGGTATATTGAGTGCTTGTGCAAAAGATTTAGCAAAACTTATTCCTACCATTAGAGAGCCTACTAGACCTGGGCCAAGTGTAAAAGCTACTACATTTACATCTTTTTTTTGTAAATTTGCATATTTAAGAGAAGTATGAATTACTGGAATAATATTTTGTGCATGAGCTCTAGATGCCAGCTCTGGTACTACTCCACCATAGGAAGCATGTACTTCTTGTGTAGCAGTAACATTACTGATAAGTATATCATCTCTCATAATAGCTACGGATGTCTCATCACAGCTACTCTCTATCCCCATTACTATTAAAGTCATAATTATGTCTTTACACAAAGGTAAAAAATTTTTTAAAAATATAATTTTAACATTGGTATGGTTAATATTCGCTGTACCTGCTTTACTTTTGGTGACTATAAAAGCTCCGATTACTCAGAATTATTTTATTAGTATTTTCGAAAATTGGTGGCAAGATAATTTAAATGCAAAATTCGAAATTGGACAAATTAAATTTAATACTTTCACTAAAATCGAATTAGTAGATGTATATATGTATGACCAGCGTGACAGTATATTATTCGGTTTTCCTTATGTGAAAGTAAAAATTAAAAATATAGATCCTTTTAGTAAACCTTTTAGCATGGACTTCAAAGATGCTATTATAGAAAAACCATACATGAATATGCGTACATATCAAGGTGATACTTTATTAAATATTAATTTTATTTCTCAATATTTTTCTAAAAATAAAGAGAAAAAATCGTCCACTCCACGTATTATTATTAAAAATTTAAAAATTAATGAGGGAACTATTAAATATATTGATGAGAATTTTCCAGTCTATGATAGTACTTTTAATTATCAAGCTATGGAGTTCCAAAATTTGAATCTCTGGATTACTGACTTTAAGATGACTGATAATATTAATATAAATGTTAAAATAAATGAACTCTCTACTAAAGAAAAATATGGTATGCAGCTCAAACACTTAGATTGTGATTTTACTATTACTAATAAATATTTCTCAATGAATAATGCTCATTTAGCTACTCCTCATTCACAATTAAACGCAGATTTAAGTTTTAAATACAATTCTTTTAACACTTTTAAATCTTTTGTTGACTCTGTAGAGATGAATATGTATTTCAGACCATCTAGTTTATCTTTTGTAGATATTAGTTTTTTTGCGCCTGAAGTTCGAGGTGTTTATGTCCCAGTTAGATTATATGGTTCAGTGAATGGTTATGCTAATGATTTACGTTCAGATAATTTGAAACTTATTTTAGGTAAATCTTCAGAAATAAATGTAGATTTTTGGATGAAAAATGTAGTAGATTTTCCCAATATGCAATATTCCTTAAAACTAAATGGCAAAAACATTACCAATGAGGACATAAGTGCGATTAGTATTAATGGAGAAAGTATTTTACCTGCTAATATACATATTCCATTTATTAGTACACTCTCTGTAAATGCAAGTGGTGTAGGCATGGCAGATGTTATTAATTTTGAAATGTCTCTAGATAATCCAAATGAGAATATTTTTGTTACAATTAATGGTAAAAATGGCTCTTATTCTGGAAAATCTAATTTTACTAATTTTAATTTTGCTGAATTAAATATCCCAGGAAATCCACTTCAACACTTAGATGGTAACCTAAGTTTTGATATTAATTATCTAAATGTTAATAATTTTAATTTATCTACTTTATCAGCTCAAGCTAATTTGGATATTAATAAAATTGTAATCTCTGGCATAGAACTATCACAGATAAAAGGTACTATTGACAAAATCGATTCTAATTATCATACAGAAATTCACTCTTTAGATCCTAAAATGAGATTAGATTTAATAGCTAATGCACAATATGGTAAAATATTAAGCTCTATTGTAGCAGATATAAATGCAGAAAATGTAAATATGAATAATCTGCATGCTGCCAGAAATGACAATATATCTAATATATCAGCCAAAATTAATGCAAATATTAATGGTAGCAATGTAAATAATTTGCTCGGTTTTGTATCCATTAAAGATCTTCATTATAATGAAGGTAATAGATTTGCAAGCATGGATTCTTTATTATTAACAATTCAAAATATTAATGATATTGAAAAAAATATAAATATTAAATCAGATCTTTTAGATTTCGATTTGGTAGGTCAAATAAATTTTTCTACTATTGATAAAGCCATAAAAGAATTTATCAATGCTTATTTTCCACAACTATACAATGATAGCACATTTCTATCAGTCGAGTCCAATCAAAATTTCAACTTTTCACTACTGATAAAACCTAAAATTCAACAATTTGTCAATATTTTTGTTAAAGAATTATCTCTGTCAGAGATACAGACTCATGGTAGTTTTCAAAGTAGTACAAATGAGCTCAACTTTAATATAAATATACCTAAATTTTCATATAGTAATATAGCAATTGCTGATAGTCTAAATCTAAATTTGGAAACATTCAACAATGTATCTTATCTACAATTAGATATTAAAAACATTACAAGTAATCAAATCAATACTAACAAAATAGAATTGTTGAGTACTATAAATCATAATAAGGTAGATTTTCAAATAAAAATTCCTAATGCACAGGTGTATTATCCTATGAGTACTGATATACAAGGATTCATTGATTTCAAAGAAAAAAATAATTTGTCTTTATACTTTTATCCTAGTTCTATAACTATCGCAGACTCTGTTTGGTATATTTTAGAACCATCAGCCATTATTTATCAAGGTAAAGATATAAATATTTCAAATTTCGAATTAGCTACTAATAGTCAAAGTATAAAAATAAATGGCAAATACAGTAAAACATCAGAAGACCCATTAAATGTAGTTTTGAAAAATATTGAAATGTCTCAAATTAATAATTTTGTTAGTGATTTTCAATATAATATTGGTGGCTATTTAGATGGGAAAGTAGAGTTAAGTAAGTTTAATCAAAAAATACCAAATTTACTGGCTAATTTAAATCTAAGTGATTTAAGTTTTAATGGAAAACGAATTGGGGACTTAGAATTTACTAGTGAGTGGGATACAATAAAAAAAGGTATCAAAACAGACTTGGTATTGAAAGATGTAGGAGCACAAGGCGTCAGAATGCCACTAAAAGCTAATGGATATATTTATCCTACTGGAGCAAATAATATAGATTTAAATATAGATTTCAGTAATTTTAATTTATCTTTTATAGAACCTTTAATGTCTGAGTATGTATCAAATATTGGTGGCTATGCTTTAGGTAAAATAAATGTTTATGGTAGTTTCTCAGCTCCACAAATGAAAGGAGAAATAGATCTAATACGAACAAGATTAAAAATTAATTATACTAATGTAGCTTATACATTTACTACACATATCAAAATTAATCCCAACGAAATAAGAATAGACTCTATAGTAGTTAATGATCCAGAGGCTAATACTGCTAGTGGATATTTTGTGATGAAATATAAAAATTTCTCCGATTTTAATATGGATACTAGGTTATCATTTAATAATTTTTTAGCTGTAGATGCTCCACCAGATCAGAATGAATATTTCTATGGTAAAGGGTTAGTGAGTGGAGCAATCAGAGTGCAGGGACCAATAAATTCATTGAAAATAGATGGTAACGTTAGCACTGAATCTGGTACTAGATTGCATATACCTATTTCTTCATCGAGTGTAGTAGAGCAAAATGATTTTATTCATTTCGTAAATCCCAAAGATACTACTATTGACACACTACAAATAAAACCACCTAGACAATTAACATCAGATAAAACTACGATTTCTATGAATCTGAGGGTATCTCCAAGTCCCGAAACTGAACTAAATATAGAGTTTGATCCGAGAATTGGTGACAAAATAATGGTAAAAGCTAATGGCGACATACAAGTAACGATGGATGCTGATGGCAATCTAAATCTTTTAGGAGACGTTACGATATTAGATGGATATTACAATTTGACAATGCAAAATACAATTAATAAAAAATTTAATATCGATCCAGGAAGTGTCATTAAATGGCGTGGTAATGTGATGAATGGAGAAATGGATATAACAGCTAGAAATAATATCCGTACCTCATTATATTCTCTTGTGGGATATCTTGACTCATCTGAAGTTTATAAACAGAAATATTTGGTAAGTGTTCTACTGCATATCACTGGTAGTTTCATGTCTCCAGATATTAAATTTGATATTGAATTACCTGAAGCTGATGAAGAAACTAAAAATTTGGTAAAAAATGTGTTGAGAACAGATCAGGACGTCATGCAACAGGTTTTTGCTCTATTACTTTTTAATTCTTTCATTTCTCCTGCAGGTATGCGTGGATTAGATATAGGAAGCGGTATAGGCAATACATCTTTCGAAATGATATCTAATCAATTCAGCAACTGGCTCTCTCAGATAACTGGTGATGTGAATATAGGCTTTGTTTACAGCCCTACAGAGACGCAAGTGAGTCTGTCTACTCAACTTTTAGATGGTAAATTACAAATTTCTAGTAATATTGGGGTAAATAACCACAATGCTTCTGCTACACAATCTTCATCAAATTTTGTCGGGGATTTTGATTTATCATATCGATTTAATGATAATCTGAAACTTAGACTTTTTAATAAAACTAATCCCTACGATCAGCTCATTTATTATGGACCATATACACAGGGTATAGGTATTTCATATAACTACAGCTTTGATAGAATAAAAGACATGTGGACAAACTCAAATAATAAAAACGCCATTAATGACGATAAAAAAAAGAAAAAAGATAAAAAAATAAATGAATAATACATTTAGCAAAATCATTTTTTTGATATTATCTCTATATGGTAATATTATTTATTCTCAATGTAAATTACAAGAAACTTATCTTAATAATAATTTAATTAAAAAAATATATTATAACCAATTTGATAAACCCATGTATATTCAAGACCTGCAAAATAAAATTACAGAGATTTATTATTATAAAGATACTTTACTGACTACTAAAATTATTATTTTTAATACTGATACATTAAAATACAATTATTCATACAATGAGAAAAATAAATTAGAAAAAACAAGAACATTGCATAATTCTGATCTTGTCTCAGTAACATTTTATAATTATTATGATACTCTACCATTTGAAATAGAAGAATATACTGACTCATTGAGATATTTAACAAGATATGCATATGATAATATGGGCAGAGTAAAAGAGCTATCTTATGCAGAACTATCTGATACTGCAACTACTTATTCTCAAAATTGGATTTATAATTATGATAGTAATGCCAATCTAATAAAAAAAATACAATTGAGAGATAATGATACTCTTTGCATTTGGATTTATGAATATTCTAATGATAATTTTTTATTAAAAGAAAAAATTCAAAACAATTTGGATACTACAGATATTTTAGAAAAATATTATATTTATAATAATGATGACAAAATAAAAGAAATATTATTTGTGAGAAATAACTTAATTATACAAAATGAACAATATAAATTAGGCTTAAATAATACAGAACTTAAAAAAATTATAAAAAAAGATTATACAATTAAACCAATAAAAAAAGATGTAATAAAATATAAAACAATAAAAGTAAATTGTAATTTAATTAATTATAGACAGGGAGACTGAGGAGACTGGGTGAGGGAGAGAATGGGTGACAAGGTGACGAGGAGAATGGGAGATTGGGGAGACAAGGAGAGGAGGACTAGGAGAGGTAGAGACAAGGAGAATGGGAGAAAAGGTGAAAGAGCGAAGTTGATTAGTTTAAGGGTTTAAAAGTTTAAGCAGAGTGTTTAAACTATGTTAAACTACATTAAACTTAAAATTATATTCCACAAATGCACACAAATATAAACTATCTCATTTGTGCTAATTTGTGTCTATCTGTGGATTATTATTTATTTTCCACAAATGCACACAAATATCTATGTAATTAGTCTGAATCACTGATTTTAGTATGACTTGTAGTGAGCGCAGTCGGACTATTATAATGATTTATCATGATTTTTTTATTCCTTTTTTTATAAATCATAGCCCATCAGTCAAGTCATTCGGAAATCTACGGTTCTGATTATTTAGTTAAACGCTTATTTCAAAAAAATAAATTCGAAAATTGATAATTTTTTGTAATTTTGAAATAAAAAATAAATTTTGACTAAGAAGTTTTGTGTCATTGTAGTACTAATATTCCTTACTAAATTATCTTTTTCGCAACAAACTTTTATCACAGGAAAGGTAGTAGATAGCCTTACACTCGCACCTCTACCATTTGTACATGTATATTATCTAAGTACAAATAAAGGAACTACTACAGATATAAATGGTAATTTTAAAATTGAAAAATTTACAGATAATAAATATTTGATATTCAGCTATTTAGGATACAAAAAAGATACTTTGTCTATCGATGATATTTATAATATTAAAATTGTAAAACTTAGCCCTATTGATTATCAATTAGAAGAAATAGTTGTAACTCCTGGACCAAATCCAGCTGATAGCATTATGGAATTAGTAACATTGAATCGAGAAAAAAATAATCCATTAAATTATAATAATTTCACATGTACAGCATATAGGCGTTTTGTAGTTACTACATCTATAGATTCTATTAAGAAAAATACTAAATTAGCAGATAGCACAAAAGATAAATATATAAATTTTTTTGAGAAACATCATATTTTTTTAACAGAAAATATATCAGAAATAGCATATAAATATCCAAATGATTGGCATGAAAAAATAATAAATAGCAAAATATCAGGTATAAAAGACCCGACAATATCAATGCTTTTTAATGAATTGACACCATTTTCATTTTATTCTAAAACTGTCAATATAGGAGATAAAAATTATCTAAATCCAATAAATCCAAACAGTAATAAATATTACTATTTTTCATTAAGAGATACTATTTATGATGGTGTAGATACGATTTTTGTAATACATTATCAACCATATAAAAATAAAAATTTCGAAGGAATCGAGGGACTATTGTATATATCTAAATATCGTTGGGCTATCAAAAGTGTAACTGCTTCGCCATATGAAAATACACCTGGACTATTAATGAACATTACACAAAATTATGAATTAATAGATTCTTTGTGGTTTCCTAAAGAATTAAAAACAGATATATGGTTTACTGGATTTACTGTGGGAGGCTCTCCATTATTTGCTCATGGAGAAACTGTGCTCAGTGATATAAAAATTAATAATCCAGATTTCCAAAAATCATTTACATTATTCAATACTGAGGTTGCACTGAAAACAAAAAATGATGAATTATTAAATAAATACAGAGATAATAAAGATTCTCTAAAAGACATAAATACATATCTTTTACTAGATAGCATAGCATCAAATAGTCATTTAAACACATTAGTAGATTTGACAACGGCACTAATGAGTGGATATATACCAATTAGTATATTCTATTTACCATTAAATAATTTTGCACAATATAATGTATTTGAAAAATGGAGATTAGGCTTAGGTATTGTAACTAATAATAAATTATCTGAAAGATTCATCATCGAAAGTTCAGCAGGATATGGACTAGGAGATAAACAATGGAAATATAGTCTCTCAGCAATTGGTTATCCTCTTAAAAATTTCAGATGGGATCTAAGAATAGGATATTCGAAAGATATAAGTAGATTAGGACAAATAACCTTTCAAGAACAACAAATGAACCTGACCTCCCCAGAAAACTTTTGGATATATTATCTCGATAAAGCAGAATATGCAAAATCGCTATATTTATCTACAAGCTATTTTATAAATAAGAAACTACGATTATCACTAAAAATTAGTGATAATCAATTATTATTTCATCCAGATTACAACTATGGATGGGAAGAGAATAATATATTTATAAAAACAAATAATTACGATTATAAATCACTAGAATTGAGGATGCAATATAATGCAAAAACTAGATGGATAAAGACACCAACGAACATATTACCTTTTTACGATATTGAGACTAATAATATTTATGGATATTATAGATTTATTATAGATAAATTTAAAAAGGCGAGCCACTTATTAGCATTAAAATTAGAATGGCAACATAAAATGAATTTTTCAGGTAGAATAGGAATAGACATGGAAATAGGCACTATATTAGGAGACCCACCTATTTCATTGGCGTATAGCCCCATAAGTAAATATGAGTTTTTTGCAGTAAGCTCACCATATACATTTCAAATTATAGAACCAAATAGATTTTTTGCATCACAATTTGCAACAGCACACATAAGATATTCATCAAATAAAATTAAAATAGCGAGATACTCAAATCCTTATTTTACGCCATTTATTTCTTTCCATATCGGAGATATAAATAAAAATATACAAGAACATTATAAATACAAAATTCCAACAGCAAAATATGGATATTGGGAAGTAGGTATGAATATATCGAATATATTACAGACGCCATTTTATTCGATTGGAATAGGAGGTGCGTATAAATTAGGAGGATATAGAGATAAAGATTGGAGGAATAACACAACTATATTATTGGTGCTGGATTATCCGTTTTAAATAACAACTATTATTAATTAATATAAATGTTTAAAACAATTAATGATATTAATATCATATAAAATTTATTATATATATTTGCCAAAAATCCAATATTTATGAAGACTTTAGTAGATAACATTAATAAGCATCTGGCTATGAGTAAGGAAGACTCTAAAGCCTTTTTTGATAATCTCTATGATTTCCTACTTCAAAATGAAGCAAACGTAGTAGATTATCAAGGTTTAAAACTTCAAAGTATTCCTCCACTTTGTCCTAAATGTCGTAGTAACGATATTGTAAAAAATGGTAAACAAAAAGGCATGCAAAATTATCTTTGCAAATATTGTGGCAGACAATTTAGAGTTACCACTGGCACTTTTGTTTATCGATTGCAGAAACCTCAACTTATGCTCGAGTACATTCGTTGTATGGTTGCAGGCAAAAGCCTCAGAGCTTGTGCTCGAGAGATTGGCATAAGTCTGCCAACAAGCTTCGACTGGCGACACAAAATCCTCGCTGCTTTGAAAAATTTTGACAAAAATGTCAATTTCTTTGGCATAGTAGAAATAGACGAATTGCTGATGGATTATTCTGAGAAAGGCAGAAAGTATTCGAGTGCGAAAGAAATGAAACAGGCAATGAGAAAAAAGCCAAAGAAGGTCGCTGTAATAGTTGCTACAGATAGAAGTGGAAATATTCTATTTAGGAACACTGAGGGGAAGAGAGCAAAACAAGAGGACATTGAGAAATTTCTGAAAGGAAGAATTACAGAAGATTCGGTTTTATGCACCGGTACCAAATACGCATTCAGACACATAAGAAAGAGCAAGGTAAAGCACAAAGAGATTGTAGGAGCCAAAAAGAAAAAACGAGGTATCTATAGCACAGCTATAGTGAAGGCTAAGTCAGAGGAATTTACTAAATGGATATATTCAAAGTTTAGGGGGGTAGCGACTAAATATCTGCAAAACTACATTATGTGGTATGTAGCGATAGGTAAGTACTTGTCAGAAGGCGTCATTAGTAATACTGGCAGAATGCTTAACCTTGCATCGTCGGATAGATTTGCCTGGTATGAATATTTTAGAGTGAGTAAAATATCATATATTGTTTGAAACATTTGAAGAATGTTTATTATCAAAATATCCTATTACTACCTTATTATTTACTTTTCCTTAGCTGTATCCTTATCCTGGTACCATTAGCTGTAGACGATACAATATATATTTTACCTCTATGATATTGCTCAACTATGCGTTTAGCCAATGCTAGCCCTAATCCCCATCCATGTTCTTTGGTAGAATATCCTGCTTTGAAAATATATTTTTGAATTTTATTTGGTATGCCTCTTCCAGTATCATTTACATCAATAAATACATATTTTTCATTTTCTGATAATCTGATTTCTACCTCTTGTTTATCTTTTGATATATCCAAAGAATCTAACGCATTTTTTACAATATTCTCTATTGCCCATGATAGCAATTCTGCATTTACTTCTAAAATAATATCTTCTTCTGGTTCAATGTATAATTTTAAATCAATTTTTTTATATGGAATTCTATGTAAAAAATATTCATGAATCTCCATTAGCAATTCAGTTAGAGACACTTTTGAATACTTCGGTTTAGATCCTATGATATTAAATCTATCACTTACACGTTGTAATCGATTTAAATCTTTCTGCATTTCAATTATATTCTCATTTTTACCGTATTCACTTTCCAATAAATCTATCCATGCAAATAACGACGACAGTGGAGTGCCCATTTGATGAGCTGTTTCTTTAGCCATTCCAATCCATATGGAATCTTTATCTGATAAATATAATGCTCTAGAAAAATATATTATTAAAAGTACAAAAACCAATATAATAGCCAATTGCAAGAGTATAAACCATCTCATTTTGCTAATTACTTGTGATGATTTATAAAAAATTAATTGTTTATCTCCGTTGGGCAATAGTATTGTTATTGGTTGATTCTCAAATTCCATTGAATTTATCAACTTATATAGATTTTCTGAATTCGATATTAATGCTGTATCAATATTGCCACATGCATATATCTTTGTTTTTGCAGTATCAGTTACTATTACTGGAATATTTATATTATTTTTTACTATATCATTTAGAAATTTATCAACTATATCATTTATTATAAAATGAAATTTCTCTATTAATCTAGAGTCTGCATAATAAAGATAATGTTTTGTCTTGCCTAAATCAATTTCTATAGGTGAATATATAAAAAATTTACTTGCATTGTTTTGAGAAATATATGTTATAGTATCATATGGTGGTTCTACATTTTTCCTAGATAATATTTTATTATTTTCATCTACCATTAGAATAGGTATAGAATTATTAGAACTGATGATAGTAGCATAAAAGGATAGATCATCTGCATTATTAGAATTTATTATCTTTTTTGTGGCTTCTGCCCAGATATTCATTTTTTGACGTTCTTCATTTTCTAGCATTGTCAAAAAATCTTGAGTTTCTTTGAGTAAACTAGCTCTTTGCTGAATGGTTTTTGCCCATAATTCCACATTCTTTTTTTCGGACTGAGCTATTTGTTTCATAATGGAATTCATATACCATAGACTACCAATAACGATTATGAAAGCTACTACTATTAATAAAGTTTTAATCCATCTATTTTGGGCAATTTTATTCATATTGAACTAATAATGATTAATTTTTATAAACGTTTGCTAAAACGCTACATTTTCAGTCAATCTTTTATTAATTTCATCCATAAATTTTTTAATCTTGGGTTTTAGCATTAATCCCATAACATAAGGAATATCTACATTTATTGTTAACCATAAGGTATTAGATTGTGTGTCTGCATTAAAGATTATAAAAATTTCATTTAAATTCTTTAAATTATTTACATTTAATTTATAAGTTACTTTATCAGGTTCAGATTTTATAAGATCTACAAATATCAAACCTTGATCAGTAGATATTTTTATTTGATTATCTATAATTTCAATCTCTTGTATGTGATCAGCTGCATTTATATCTGATAATTGACTTTGATTATTTTGGATTAATCTAGACAGATTATTAATATCAGAAAAATTTTCAACTATGATTGACACTGGGTATGGTGTTACTACTTTTTCACTGTTGATTTCCATATAATGTATTTTTAATTTTACAAAATTACAATTTAATTTTTTTATATAAAATAAGCCAGAGGCTTTATAAATTAATTTATTTTAAAAATGTTTAAATTAATTAATGATATATAAACTATCATTTAATTATTAATTTATATAGTAATAATGAGAATTAAAAAGGAATATAAAATTTAATATTAAAAATTAAATAAATTCTTTATTTTTCTTTTTAATATTAGATTTTATAAAGAAAAATAAATTTAATAATATCATTAATTGTTTTAAACAATTAATCAATCATCTTTCACTAAAATTTTTTATTAAATTTTAGTTACTTTAATCTATTTTACTTCTTATTAAACATCGTTGCATTAGCTTGCTGGGGAGACATTACCAATATATCATTTACATTTACATTATCTGGTAAATTACTCACATATAATATAGCATCAGCCACATCTTCAGCATATAAAGGGCTGTACCCTACATATACTTGTTCTGCACGATATTTATCTCCTTTAAATCTAACAGTAGAAAATTCAGTATTTACTGCTCCAGGAGCCACATTCGAAACTTTTATGTTGTGTGGTAATAAATCTATTCTCATAGCTTCTGATATAGCATGTACAGCATGTTTAGTGGCACAATATACATTGCCATTTTCATATACTTCTCTGCCTGCTATAGAACCTAGATTTATTACATGGCCTCTTTTTCTCTGCACCATTCCTGGTAATATAGCTCTACTCACGTATAGCAAACCCATAATATTTGTCTGTACCATTATCTCCCAATCATCTATATCTCCTTCATATATTGGAGAGAGACCGAGAGCTAATCCCGCATTATTTACCAAAATGTCAATATTCTGCCAATCTTCTTTCAAATTATTAAAAAAATTAAAAACTTCATTTCTGTTTCTAACGTCTAACTTCTCTACTAAAATATTTACATCATTTTTTTCTAAAATTTCTTGTTTTATCAGTTCTAGTTTGTCTATTCTTCTTGCTAATAAAATTAAATTATCTCCATTTTTTGCAAATTTTTTTGCTGTGGCCTCTCCTATTCCACTACTAGCTCCTGTGATTACAACTATTCTATTCATATTTTTTTAATTTTTAATTTATTTTTAATTTTTTCAAAATCAATTATTATGATTAAACATAATAAGAAAAACAACAGCGGAAAAATCCTATATCTGACTGTAGCTCCCAATATTGGAGTGGTGTAGCCAATCAGTAATGTTTCTATTATTGTAAATGATAAAAATAAGAACAAAATATTTTGTTCTTGTTTTGTGATTTCTTTTTTCCTAAAAACAATAGCTACGATTGTTAATATGATCCAAATTAAATTTTCTATAAATGATGGTATGATTATCAAACTATCAATATCATTGATAAAAGGTCTAAAAAAAGTATTAATTATTGCTAATGGCGCATTAATTATAAATGAAAATAATGTAGGTTCTAATTTTAAAGGATTTATCATGCTGCCGGCATTCTCACTTATTGCTAAATTTGTTGTGAGCTCGAGTTTATTTACAATTAACGTTAATATATCTAATCCAAATAAATATTTTAATAAAGGAATTGATAAAATATAAATTATAAAAACACTGAGATATACTTGCCATACTTTATATTTCTTAATGATTTTATAAATTATCAGAGGTAATATAGATAGATATAATCCAATAATTATATAAACTTTCACTGTAGAAGCTATTAAGGTAGAAATTAATAAAAGTACAACAGATAATACATATTTTTTATCTATTAGCAATTTTAATCCATACAACCATAATCCAATAATAAAAATTATTATTGTTTCTTTTAATATTCCAGATGTCCATAGCAGTAATGATGGGAATAAAAAAATTATTAAAAAGCTTAACTTTTTTTGTACAAATGGTGCAATTGATTTAAATAAATAATATTGCCCTATAAATGCTATGAAAATAAAAAACAATAAATGTAAACCAAAATTATCTCCAGTTAATGGCATCAAAGCAGCATTTATTCTAATTATAAGTCTGTTCTCATAACGAAAAGGCACAAAATCTGCTCTATCCCAATGACTGGTGTTTACTAAATATTTATTTTTTAGTAATTCATATTCATCTTGATTATAAATACCAAAAATTATTTTTACAAAATCTTTATTATTTCCTCTTGTTGTTTCCCAAATAGTTCTACCATCGTCGTAATATTTAAAAATATCTGCGCTTCCTCTATCAGAATAATAGCCTATATATACATATACTAATAATATCCCAGCTAGTACTTTTAGGGCAAATGCTATTGTCCACCAGATAGGTTTAATACCTTCTCCATGTTTTTTAGTAAAAAAATATATTATTACTATAAGAATCAAAGTAGACACAAGGAATACTGCAAGCTTCATGTTTAAATTTTCATCATTTTATTTAGCAAAAATACAAGAAAAAATATATTAAAATGAAATATTTGATTTTAAAATTATTTTGAATATTTTATTAAAAAAATTATTTACCTATACAGAAATTGGCAAAGATATGATCTAGAATGTCATTATTTACGATTTCACCTGTTATTTTACCAATACTTTCTATACTCTGTCGTAGGTCAAAAGCGACTATATCATTTGGCATGTTTTTATTTATATCTTCTAGAGCTTTGGTTAAGCTAAGTTTAATTTCTTTAAAAGCCTCATAATGCCTTATATTTATCAGCGTATCTTCGTTTACATTTATCATATTTTTTATGGAATTTACAATATCATCTAATAAAATTTCTATATTTTCTTTTCTCTTAGCAGAAATAAACACTTTATCATAATCTTTTAAATCAAACAAATGAGATGGTATTTGTTCTATTAAATCAATTTTATTAAAAACCAAGATCATTTTTTTATTATCAAAGTCTTTAATTTGATTTTTCATTTCTTGAATATCTTCTAAAAATTTGTAATAATCAAATTCAGTGATATCGATGAGGTATAATATGATAAATGATTCTCTCATTTTATCAAAGGAACGTTCTATACCGATATTTTCTATGATATCTTCAGTAGTTTGCAGACCAGCAGTATCAATAAACCTAAAAGAAAAACCTTGGTAAGTAATTTGATCTTCGATAGCATCTCGTGTAGTGCCAGGTATCTCACTGACAATAGCTTTATCGTCATTTAATAATGCATTTAATAGAGTTGATTTACCTACATTAGGTTTCCCGATGATAGCTATTGGGATACCACGTTTCACTACATTTCCATTTTTATATGAATCAATGAGTCTATCTGCTTCAGATATTAGCTCTATAATAGTACTTTTTAGTTTATCTCTCGAGGCGAACTCTACATCTTCTTCAGCAAAATCAATTTCCAATTCTAATAATGCTGTTAAATTAATAAGTTCAGTTCTATAAATATTTAATTTTTTAGAAAAACCGCCCCTTAATTGATTTAATGCAATATCATGATAATTGCTATTTGTAGAAAAAACTAAATCATTTACAGCCTCAGCCTGTAGCAAATCCATTTTACCATTAATGAATGCCCTATAAGTAAACTCTCCAGGTTCAGCTAATTTCACATTCCAATTAATTAATGTTTCTAACAGAGTTTTTTGTATATATTGAGAACCATGGATAAATATTTCAGCTACATCCTCACCAGTGTATGAATGTGGAGCTTTATAAAATAGTATGACAGCATCATCTAATTGTTTATCATTATCATCATAAATTTCACAACGATGAGCTTGTCTAATATTGAATTGCTCCTTGTGAGTTAATCTTTTTAGAATATCTAAAGTCTGTGCTCCACTCACTCTTACCATAGAAACAGCTCCTATACCTTGAGGAGTAGCTATAGCACATATTGTATTATCACTGGTTAAATACATATTTTATAATTTTTATAAATATAAGAATTTTTTTATTATTGGTAAAATAGTCAAACAAATTTTATAATTTTATTGAATCCTTATATGTAGTATTACTATCTTTTTATCACCTTGTAACACCATATCACACACTCTCCCCAATCTTCCTATCTCCCAGTCTTCTTGTCTCCCAGTCTCCCAGTCTTTTTGTCTTCCTGTCTCCTAATCTCTTCGTCTTCTCTTAATCTACTCGTCACCATTTCTCCCAGTCATTATCTCATCAAGTCACCCAGTCATCAAGTCTCCCAGTCATTATCTCACCAAGTCACCTCGTCACCCAGTCACCAAGTCACCACTTAAATCAAAATTTCCCGCATCATTTATATGCACATCCACGATTTGTCCTCTTTGTAGTTGAATATTTGAATTAACAAAAACTACTTGATCTATCTCTGGAGCATCCCATTGGCTACGAGCTTCATATAAGTTATCATCGAGTTTATCATCTATTATCACTTTTAAATTTTTGCCTATTAGAGATCTATTCCTCGATATCGATAATTCTGCGTAGATATCCATTAACTCTTGAGTTCTTTTAACTTTTAATTTATCACCATGTTGAGTTAGCAAAGCTGCTGGTGTATTTTCTTCAATAGAATATTCGAATATACCCATTCGTTCGAAATTCATCTCCTTAATAAAATTCTTTAATTTATTGAATTCTTTATTAGTCTCTAGTGGATAGCCAGCGATGAAATCTGTACGTATAGCTAAATCAGCAATAGAAGTTCTCAAAATATTTATTAGATTTGTAATAGCTTCTTGTCCAAAAGGACGGCGCATATTTTCTAGAATTTTATCATCGCAATGCTGCAAAGGTAGATGTATATACGGTACTATAGATTTATGAGCATTATAAACATCTATTAGTTCCATAGGAAAATTGATCGGATATGTATATAAAAGTCTAATCCATGAAAATAAATTTAATGAAGCTAAAGTGTCTAGTAGTTCAGGTAATTTTTGTTTATGATAAATATCTATACCATAATAGGTAGTATCCTGAGCTATTAGAATAAGTTCTTTGACACCTTTATGTGCCAAGTTTTTAGCTTCATTTATTAAATCTTCCATAGGAATAGATTTATAAGCTCCTCTTATCATCGGAATAGTGCAAAAAGAGCAAGAGTGATCACATCCATCAGCAATTTTTAAATATGCATAATGATTAGGCGTACACAAAATACGATCATTATTAATATTAACATTTTGATTTTCTGTTAATGTTTTTACTAAATTGTCATATTCACTTAGCCCAAATATCATATCAATCTCGGGAAGATTGTCTAATAAATCTTTTTTATACAATTGAGCCATACAACCAGTAATAATAATTTTTTCTATCAATCCTCGCTTTTTCAATTCAATATAATCGAGAATTGTATTTATAGTTTCTTCCTTAGCGGGTAAAATAAATGAACAAGTATTAATAATTATATAATCTGCTACTTCTTTTTCGTGCTCAACAATAAACGAAGACGAAAGAGCAGATGCTAATTTTTCGCTATCTACTTGATTTTTAGGACAGCCAAGTGTAACTATTGAAATTGATTTCTTTGTCATGATAATAAACTATCTACAAATGTTTTAGCGTCGAAAAGTTCTAAATCATCGAGTGTTTCACCTACACCAATATATTTGATAGGTATTTTTAGTTCATCAGCTATGGCTACTACTATGCCACCTTTAGCTGTACCGTCTAATTTTGTTAGAGCGATAGCATTTACATTTGTTATTGATAAGAATTGCTTAGCTTGCTCAATAGCATTCTGTCCAGTAGAGGCATCTAATACTAATAAAACTTCGTGAGGTGCTTCAGGAATAATTTTTTTAATTACCCGATTAATTTTACCAAGCTCGTTCATTAGATTTGTTTTATTGTGTAATCTGCCAGCAGTATCTATGATGGCCACATCATAATCTTTTGATTTTGCTATATTTACAGTGTCATAAGCTACAGCTCCTGGATCTACATTCATACCATGCTCTACGATATCTACTCCTACTTTTTCTGCCCATAATTTTAATTGCTCTACAGCAGCAGCTCTGAAAGTATCTGCAGCTCCTAAAACAACTTTTCGATTATCATTTTTAAATTGATATGCTAATTTACCTATTGTTGTAGTTTTACCAACTCCATTGACGCCAACTACTAAAATCACATATGGCTTTGCATCATTATCTTCTATTTTAGACATATTGGCTAAGCTTTGTTCTAAAATTTCTCTAATACTAGATTTTACTATCTCATCTAGTTCATTATCAGAGGTGTATCTGGCGTGCTTAGCTTTTTCTTCTATTAAATCGATAATTTTTATAGTAGTTTTGATGCCCACATCTGCCTCTATTAATATTTCTTCTATCTCATCTAATAGTTCATCATCTACAGAAGTTTTGCCCACAATAATGCGATGTATTTTAGTGAATAAATTGCTTTTGGTAGGTTCTAACCCCTTATCTAAAGATTCTTTTGTATTTTTTTTAAAAATATTAAATAAACTCATATTAAAAATTTTTTACAAAATTACAAATAAAATAAAGTTTGAATAAACAATTCTCATTTACTATTAATAACTTTAATAAAGATAAAAGTTGAAAAAGATAAATTTTTTATACTTAATAAAAATTTTATCTATAATTAAATAATTTTTTTAGATATTATAATTATAAATTATTAACATTGAAACTTTTAAAAAATTATTCATTTATAACATTATAATAAAATCAATTTTAAAAGCAGAAAGGTTAAATGATGAGGAGAGAAAACATATTGATAAAACTTTGTTAGAGGGCAATTATTTTGTAATATCGGATAAATTAAAAAGGTTTTGATTAATTAACAATTCCAATTGTTTAAAATTAAGTATTATATCAATATTTCAACTTAATCAATCTCCGATACCGCTCCCACGCCCACCTATCGTGCGATGACAAATTCAGCATTCGCCCAATGTCTGATTCTACGTAGTTTTTTAAGTACTTATTCATCACTACAAACCACATTAGGTAGTTCTGCAGATACTTTGTGGCTACTCCTCTGAATTTCATCATCCAAACCAGAAAATCATTAATCTTTTTCTCTGCTACATTTACGCTATAAACAGCTAATCCTTTTATCTTACGAGGTACTAATACCTTTTTACTTGGTGATTCTTTCACTG
>JAPXMM010000012.1:0-31066 GCA_033809015.1 Bacteroidales bacterium | reverse complement strand
CAGGCATATTCTGCACCAAATGTGTGGATGACCAAACTAGCATCACCATATCCTAATGATACAGTAGGCTATTTAGAATTCCCAGTACAAAACTTTTCTGGAGTAACAGATCCATATCTATCATTCTATTATTGGGTAGAGAGTGAGGATGGGAAAGATGGAGCTTATATCGAATATTCGCTCAACAACGGACAGACATGGCTAACTTTAGGAGGAATAGATGATGCTGATGGTTATCATTGGTACACAGACTACTTAACAAATGGCAAACCAGGTTACAGTGGATCAAGTAATGGCTGGGTGGGAGCATTTATAAAGATGAGTGCACTATCTAACAAGACAAATGTAAAGTTGAGAATAGGTTTTGTATCTGATGCTACAGTAAATGCTGATGGTTTTGCAATAGATAATGTTGTAATTTCAGCATACAATGTACCTAATAATGTAGCACTTACAGAGATAGTAACACCTACTTCACCTACTACTACTGGTAGTACACAAACAGTAAAAGTAAAAATAGCTAATGTCGGAACTAATGTAGTAACCAATGTCCCTGTAAGCTATAAGGTAGATAATGGAACAGCCGTGAATGGCACATATTCTGGCAGTATAAATCCTGGAGATACCGTAGATTACACATTTACACAGACATATCAGGCCCCACACATAGACTACACATTGTGTGCTTATACTAGATATCCTAGTGATATAGTGAGGATAAATGATACATTATGTATGAATATTCATTCACTACCAGCAGATTATGATATAGGAGTAGTAGAGATAATATCACCAAGAGATTCTACACCAATAGGACAACAGATAACTGTTACGATAGCTGTTAAGAACTATGGACTAAATCCAGTATCGAATATACCAGTGAGATATCAACTAAACTATGCAAACGATAGAAATGATGTAATCAACCGAACAATAAATCCTGGAGATACCATACATTTCACATTCACACAGAAATATAATGGACCTACTATTCAATATATCTTATGTGCTGAGACACAATTAAGTAATGATATGTACACAAGTAACGATGCTTTATGTGAAGTACTAGGTACTTATTTAGTAGGTATAGAAGATATATTAGCCGATAATGATGGAATAGTAATTTATCCAAATCCAAGTACTGGAGAGCTAAATATATTACTAGAAACTACAAAGACATCAGAAGGTGTATTGATAATAAGAAATCCATTAGGAGAGCTGGTATATAGCGAAAATATCAGTGTGAATGCTGGTAGAAATGAGCTAAGACTAGATCTCACACGTCAAGCAGCAGGATTATATCATTGCACAGTAATGTTAGGAGATAAAGTCTATAATAGAGTGATAAGTATTCAAAAATAATCACAATACTATATGAACATAAAAAAGGGCATAAATTTATGCCCTTTTTTTATTTAACTATAAATTTAGCCCCTACGATGTGTTTTATAGCAAATCATTTCCCAATGCGGTATTAATTAGAGTAGAGAATAAATATTAAAGTTATTCTTTAAATAAAGAAATATTTGGATAATTTTATTATCTAAACGCTTATTTCAATAAATTAATTGATTTATCACTTCTAAATGCTCTTCTAATGCTATGTTAATGTTACTTATGGTATCATCTAATTTCAGTTCTTTGGCAAAATAAACTCTAATATCATCACTTACATTTATTTTACAATAATTTTGAAAAAATACCTCTAACTGTGGTAAATAGTCAAATTGATTGTCATAAATTATGATTAAACATTTGAATTTTTGCAACTGATATTGGAAAGTACCAGCATAGATGCCAGTAGGAGGAATAATTTTCTCTACTTCATCGGTTTTTACAATTATTTTAGTTAATTCTTTATCAATTTTTTCTATATTTAAAACCTTACCAAAAAAAGGAAAAAGAGATTGCAAATAAGCATTAGCTTTTTGAATTAATCCCTGGCTGAGTGTCTGTCTGATTCTAGTAGAAGAAACTGTCTCTTGATCTATTTCTTGTTGCGGTATTTCCTCTACCATGAAACCAAAATAATCTTTCATCTCGTGCAAATATTGATAATCTCCTTGTTTATCATAGCCAAAATGATGATTAAATCCAACTACAATAACTTTAGCATGCAGTTTATTCACCAAAAAATTCCTGACAAATTGCTCTGCAGAAACTTTAGAAAACTCATAAGTAAAATGAATTATAAACAAATGATCTAATTTAGTTTCTTGTAATAAATGAATTTTTTCATTTTGTGTACAAATCATTTTTAGATTTTTACCTAAAGTATCAGGATATAGCACTTTGCGTGGATGTGGATAGAATGTAATAAGCACGGACTCACCATTAACTTTTTCACTTAATACTTTTAACCGTTTTAGAATAGCTCTATGTCCAGCATGCACACCATCGAATGTGCCAATAGTTACTACTGGGTTTAGTATTTTATAATCTTCATCAAAGCTATAATGTATTTCCATTTTTTAAATTAAAATATCAATTATTAACAGTTTTATTTATTAAATTGGGTGAAATATGCTACTTTTTCTAAAGATGTTATCATGTCATATTCTTCGAGATAAACATTAGAAGGTACTTTGAGAGGTATGGTAGTAAAGTTCAGAATTCCTTTAATGCCAGATTTTATCAATATTTCAGACACTTCTATTGCTGCGGTCGTTGGTACAGTTAATACAGCGATATTAATATTTAATTCTTTTATTAAAGAACCAGCATCATTAATAGAATAGCAAGGAATACCACAGCACATTTTGTCAATTTTATTCTGATCATTATCAAAGCAAGCAATGATTTTGAGATATCTATTTTTATCTTTTAAATAATTTAGCATAGCCCTACCTAAATTGCCAATACCTACTAGGGCCACATTCTGCACAGTATTTCCATCAATTATTGAATTAATTTTTTCTATTAATTGATTAACTTCATAGCCACGTCTGAGAGTTCCATTATACCCTATCAGCATCATATCTCGTCTAACTTGCTCTGGAGTAATATGAATCAAATTAGCTAGCTCATGTGAATAAATGTAACCTTTTTGGTCGTAATTTAAAGTTATTAAAACCCTTCTATATTTGCTTAAACGTTCTATTGTTTTTTCTGGTAATACCATAGAAATTAAATTTTAAATATTAATTAATCGCTTGATTAGTGTTAGTATTTTTTGGTAAAATTATAGTAAATTCAGTAAACTCATTTAATTTACTTGCTACATCTATAGTACCATTATACAGCTCTATCATTCTTTTAACTATTGACAGCCCCAATCCTGTACCAGAGAGACGTCTAGATTTAGCCTCTACACTTCTATAAAACTCATCAAAAATTTTGGATAAATCATCTGGAGCGATGCCAATGCCTGTATCTTTAATTTTTATAATAATGCTACTATCTGTTTCTTCACCTTTAATAATTACTTTACCATTATTTTTGTTATATTTTATGGCATTATTTATTAAATTATTAAAAAGGATTTCCATTTCATTTTTACTAGCAAAAAAATTTAAAGAAGTTTTAATATCTATATCGAAACTTATAGATTTCTGAATAGCTAATGGTCTCTGACTATCTACGCAAAAAATAATTACATCTTTTAAAGATAAAAATTCTTTTTCTCCAATAGTTTTATCAGAATTCAAATTTGTGAAATCAAGAAGATCCATAATGAGAGCTCTCATATCATCGAGTTTATTTAGCATTTTATCTATTAAATCCATATAATTATCAATATTAGGGCCTAATTGTTTTTCTTTCATCATCATCATATATCCTTCTAAAGTATTAATAGGAGTTTTGAGCTCATGAGACAGAATAGATAAGAATTTAAAGCGGATCTTACGAGCTTCTCTATCCATATCTTTAAGGATATTATTCAGATATATTTGTTTAGTAGCCGTTTCAATAGCATTTTTTAATTCTCCTGGAGTGAAAGGTTTAGGGATAAAATCAAAAGCACCATGTTTAGTGGCTTCTAAAGCAATATCTAACGAAGCAAAAGAAGTGATAATAAGGATTTTGATATTTGGATAATGTTCATTTATATACGGCATAATATCTAGTCCTTGCATACCTGGCAGTTTATTATCTAGCAAGATAATATCTATGGATTTATCTTTTAGAATTTCTAAAGCTTTCTCTGCGCTATCGGCCTCATGAACATTTATTTCAATGGGCTCATCTAAAAAAGGAAAATCAATATGATAATTAGTCAATGCCCTTTTAATGGCCATTCTTATTCCTTCCTCATCATCTACTATCAAAACATTATATGTCATAATACTATTTTTTTATGGTTATTAACTGCTCAATAATTTTATTCAGCACATCAGGTCTGATACCTTTTTCACAATATTTATCTATTGGCAAAAGCTCTGGAGAGTTTTTAAACTCTTGAGAAAAAGAATATCCTGTTTCATTTGTAATAGCTGTTAACAAAATTATTGGTATCTCTGGATAAATTGCTTTAATTTTTCTAGCTAATTGTAAACCACTATCATCCTCCTCCATCATAAGATCTAAAATTGCTAAATCGAAATGTAAATCTTTTAATTTACTCTCTGCAGATCTCTGTGATGGCAAATATATAGTATCATACCCAAATTTATTTAAATAAAACAACATTTGGTCAGCAAAATCTGGATCATCATCTACTAATAAAATTTTTATTTTTCCCATATATATTTATTATTAAAAAATTAAAAAACAAATTAAAAAATTTGATAATATAAAAAATATTATAATTTTTTTCATTACATATTTAAACATCGCTCACATTTTTAAATTCATTGATATAACTTATTATTTTCATTTTCCACATATTTTTTCATTATTACATTATTAACTTTCTCCCATTCTCCAAGTCTTCTCATCACCTCATCTCACAATCACCTATTCTCCATTATTTTCCTTTACCTTGCGGTATAAAAATAAAAAATTTTGTATAAGTTGGTCCTTTAGTAGGATCGGCATTACTCTCTACTTCTATCTTGCCTTTATGCATTTTTATAATGCCATAAACTGTAGCCAATCCTAATCCAGTACCTTTGCCGACAGGTTTTGTAGTAAAAAATGGTTCAAAAATTTTAGTCAAATTATTATTCGGGATACCTATACCATTATCATAGACTGTCATCACTAAATAATTATCTTTAGTTTGTGCTTCTAGAATTATCTCGCCCTTATTACTATTAATAGCATCGATAGAATTTTGTATCAAATTAGTAATCACTTGTAGCATCTGCTCCACATCTATATTGGCTTCTAATGTAGGAGGATTTACATTTATTTTTACTTCAATATTTTCGGGTACTACGACAGAGTGTGTAGCTTTATTAAATAGTTCTTCGATAGCAATTTTTTCATATTGCACTTGATTTTTTCTGGCAAAGTTTAATAAACCTCTAACTATTTGCCTACATCTCTCAGCCTGAGAAACTATCATTTCCAGATCTTTTCTTTTAGGATCTTCAGGTGAACATTCATCATATAAAATATTAGCATACATAATGATGACGCCTAATGGATTATTCAATTCATGAGCTATACCAGCACTTAGTTGTCCCATAGTAGCCAATTTTTCAGTTTTTTTGAGAGCTTCCTGAGCATCTTGTAATTCTTTATTAGAAATATTAAGTTCTTCTAACAAACTGTGCAATCTATCTATTGTATATGGCAGGCACATTTCAGTTTCAGCTAAACCTTTTATTATGGCAATAGCATGTTCTCTACAGGTATTATAACCACAAGCACCACAATTGAGTTCATCATCAGACGTTGTTTTTCCTAATTCTATTAAAACAGATCTAATCTCATCTTCACTAGGAATAATGTCTATAATGGGTGTAGGTACATATTTTACTGATAGATCTATAGTGTCGAGCCAATAATCTAAATCACTTTGCCACTGCTGCCAATCTATATTTTTTAATTTTCTTTTAACATAATTGGATACGAAAGCTTCTTTAGCAAATCTATTACTGAGAGATGTAGTACCAGGTCCCATAATACATCCATCACAGCAAAGTAATTCTAAATGCTCCTCCCCCCAGGTTTTAGAATAGAATTCTTTCAAAGCTTCTTGAAAATCTTCACGACCTTCTGCGGCGATGATGTTACTTTTGTATAATTTATCATCAATATCCACGGTTTGTATGAGTCCTCTAGATACAGGGAATATAGCACCTAATCCACCATATGGAGGATCAAAATTAGCAGGTTCTATCAAATCTATAGTAATATTATTTTTTTGCAATAAACTCCTAAGTTCTCTATAAGTAATTTTGTAATCTACCTCATCCCAATCATCTTTTTTTGCAATGCAGGGACCGATAAAAACAGTTTTAATATCATTATTAAACATAGTTTTCACGACTCTATTCATAGCATTCATAGGTGAGCATATGGGCAAAAGATTATCAGTAAGTTCTGGATAATATTTTCTAACAAATTTCACAATAGCAGGACAATCAGAAGTAATATACTGCAGATCACAGTCACTGCCAACTAATTTTTTAAAAGTATGAGCTACAAGGTCTGCACCGAAAGCCACTTCAAAAACATAATCAAAACCTAATTTTTTGAGTACACCGACGAAATTTTTATGTGTCTTAAAATCTGAAAATTCTGATGGGAAACTAGGAGCCACTAAAGCAGCCACTTTATCACTAGTACGTAAAAGATCTTCTACTTCATCAGAATGTTTTACATAATCTTTAGCTCCCTGGCTACACACTTTTACACAATTACCACAGGTTATGCATCTATCTGGCAAAATATCTGCTTGTCCATTAAAGATTCTAATAGCTTTAGCGGGGCACTCTCTCACACAAGTATAGCAAACTTTGCATCTATTCTGAACAGTAAAAACTAATTGATGATATTCCAAATTCACGGCTTCCATAGTGCCTCCTCTTTTATTAAATCTTTATTAATATTGTAAATCTGTGAAATTAAAGGATTTTTTGAGGATAATTTTTTTTTCTTTTTATATTTAGACTGAAAAAGTCTCCCTCCACCATTTATACAACCATCATTACATGCCCAGCACTCTATTAATGACAAACTATTCTTAGAAAATTCATTTTTGAAAAAATTATTTATTTCTTCTATAGTGCTCAAACTCACTAGAGAATATTTATCTTTATTGATTAAAAAATCAATATTTTTATTATCTTTTTGTCCAGTTAAAAAGGAATTTACTTTTGAACCATTCTCTAATTGCATTTTAGATTCATTAGCGATGATTTTTAATAAATTATACATAGAAATATCTGCATAGAGCCCACCGATAGAATATGAATAATTATTTTTTGATTTAATAGTTGGCATTAGATCATTTAATTGCTCTAGAGTATATCCATTACGAAGTAAATATGTTAAAAAATCTCTGACATTAGCGACAGTAATGTAATAAGTCAAACTACTATAATTCTGAAAAATTTCATTTTTATATGCAGAACAATTAGACAGTACGAGTATAGGATTATCATTACCAGCTAATTTAATCGCAGCATCTAGTGGTGCAGACGTCGTGCTAGTATACTCTGAGAGCTCTGGAAATTTTTGTTTAATATATTCTAAACTAGCAGGACATAAATTAGAAATAACCGGAGTTTTTAAGTTTTTTACTGTTAAGTAATCCATATATAGTTTAGCATCGATAAATTCTCCAAGATTAATTAAATTTTTAAATCCTAAAAATTGGCATAAATTTATAAATGATAAAACAGGAGTTTTAGTGAAATTAGCATTTATTTGAGACATTAAACTATATGCAGCAGCAGGATCAAAAATTAAAGTAGTTTCCTTGGGTAGAATATTAACTGCATCCAGATAAGATTTTTCATATAAAGCACTTGTAGGGCAATGATAAGAACATTGTCCACAATGAAAGCAATTTGATAAATTAATTGGTTTACCCATAGTAGAAATAATAGTTTTTTTAGTACCGATATATGCATGATTAAAAATATCGCAATGCATCATTTCATTACATATTTTCACACAGATGCCACAAGAGATGCATTTATTAATATTTTTAGCTATTACTGGGCTAGAGACATCTTTTTCTTTTGTAGTAGTAGGTATATATCGCCAAATAATTTCATTAACGCCATATTGCAAAGCATAATTTAGTAAACCACATTTTATAGATTTTTGACAAGTGTTGCACTCCAAAGAATGCTGCGACAATATCAATTCTAGCACATTCCTACGAATGTCAATCAATTTGGGAGAATGAGTATGAATTTTTAAAGGACTATTGACATTAATAGTGCAAGCCTGTATGGGTTTATTAAACCCCTCTATTTCTACCATACAAAGCCTACAAGCATAGTTCGGAGAAACATTCTCTAAATAGCAAAGATGGGGAATATCATATCCTAATGATAATAAAGCATTTAATAAATTAGTGCCAGATTCTATTTTATATTCTTGGTCATTAACAACGATATTAATTTTCATTTTTTTAAATTTATAGCTGAGAATTTACAAATATTTTCACAACGTCCACATCCCACACATTTACCATCTATGATCACAAATAAATTTATTCTTTTTTCGATAATAGCATTTACAGGACACTCGACTAAGCAAAGTCCACAACCAGTGCACAAATCCTCATTTATCACATATGATCTCAACCCTACACATTTAAAAGATCTACAATATTTGTCAAAAATATGTTCTTCTATTTCTTCTCTGAAAGCAGAATAAGCAGAAATAAATGGCTGAGAAAGACTTTTGCCCAATGCACACAATGAAGATTCGGTTACAGTTTTATCCAATTTATTAAAAGACAAAATAGTCTTTAATCTATATAAAGCGAAATGAGGGATTTGAGGATTATTAGCTTGAGATAAATAATTAACAAGCTCAGACCACACTCTAGACCCATATAAACAAGGGATACATTTGCCACAGCTTTGTTCAGTTAATATCTCAGCAATATGCTGCAGCAACTGTACAACGCACTGATTATCTGAGAAAGCAAAAATAGTAGAAGTGCCTAAATAGTTGGTTTCTTTTTCAATATCATAAAGAGATTTTTCTAAATTATCTAGTCCAAAAAATTTACCTGTTACTCCACCAATATGAAACCCTTTAATAGCAATTTGATTTTTTAGTCCACCACCTATTTTAAAAATAACATCATCTATGCTAGTATCCATCGATATTTCATAAATGCCATAACGATCTATTTCTCCACAAAGGGTAACTATTTTAGTCCCTTGTTTAGAGCTAGGAGCTAAACTCTCTAAAGATATATTATTACTAATGATTTTAGCTATATTAGCTATAGTTTCTACATTATGTACTAAAGTAGGATAACCCCAAATGCCTTTAGAAGTAGGATATGGTGGTTTATTTGTAGGAAAAGGCATTTTAGATTCCAAAAGGTGAATAAGAGCTGTTTCTTCACCAGTTATCAACATCCCTGGTGTTAGCATCACATCTATTGACAAAGAATTACCACTATTTAGAATGTCATCACCTAAAAGACCAAGACTCTTGGCATTAGAAATTAATTTTTCAAAAGCTTCATAAACATCAAGATATTCCTGATGAATAGCTATTATGGCATTAGCTATATGTAGAGCATAACAAGTAGCTACCACACCTTCTAAAATCAAACTAGGATAATAACGAAGTAAGAAATAATTACTCAAACTGCTTGGACCAAACTCATTAGCATTTACAATTAAATATCTTTTATTAGCTAACTGTTCATCTATGGCTCTCCACTTGACCTCTATAGGTAAAGTACCAGAACCTCTACCTATTAAATTACTATTAAAAACTAAATTTTTTACTTCTTCACTACTCTTTTTGCTATATATAGAAGTGATAAATTCTATATTACTGTTATCAATGACAGTACGATCTTGTAGTAGGTCACCAGTAGAAAATGAATCAGTTAAAAATGGTACTAATTTATTATACCAGGGCATTTGAGAAATAAATGGTACCTGAGACCAACTCTCACCAGTATCGTCGAGTTGCAACCAAGGTGTCAAACTACTAATATCTAAGTTTACGATGCATTCTATTATCCAGGGTAGCTGATTAGGTTCTAAATTTTTGAAATACAAAGTACGCTTTAGTGGATGCTTAATCCACACTATAGGCTCTGCATACAAAAAACCTTTCAATCCAGTATTAGGATATCTTTCTATTATAATATCATCATCATTTGCTTGAATATTAGCATCATTATATTTTAGGATAAAATGATCGTTTTTAGAAAATAAAGATAAAAATTGGCCTTCCCACTTGTATTGTAATTCTAAAGAAGTAATACTATAGCCTATTTGCAGTTGCATAGCACTCATTGTTTTATAATTTTTTCTTTAATATTGTTCAAAACTTTAGAAAAAGCTGAATTATCATTAATTGCTATTTGATCAGTAAAGCATTTGCCATCACATTTATGAAATTTAATTATTGGTTTTTCGTTACTATCTCTAAATTGATAATTAACTTCATTTAAAAAATCTTTACCTATTTTCAAATAGCAATTCCACCCCTGGCACATAACCACATCATAATTAATATCTGATATTAATAAATCTGGGAAACAAGTAACAATGAAAGAATAGATCTCGGACACTGGTTGTTTAAAATAAATCTCTAATTCATCTATATGTGATCTACTCAATGCATAAGGTTCTATCATTAGCCTTGCACAAAAGTCTATTAGAGATTTAGGATATGAGTGCCATATTTCCTGAAATAATTCATTAATGGTAAAAGGTAAAATGATTCTCATTGTGTTTGTTAAATAACATTGTTACAAAATTAACAAATATATTTTAAATAATAAAATTTATTTTATATAAAAATAATTATTCGTTAAAAAACAATTAATACTCTTTATATGCAAAAAATAAAATAATTGAATCTAGCCTGTAAAGTTTAAAAAAATATTTTGTTTTTTAAACAGCATTAAAAATAATATTAGAACATTAATATGTAAAATTAATGTCAGGTTGCTATCTTTAATACTCTTTTTAGCAATTTTTCATACTAATTTTTAAAATTCTTATATCAAATGAATGATTAAACAATTAACTAAACTAATTTGCGATACAATAACCATATTGATTTTTACACATTCTCTCCAAATAATATTAATTTGAGTTAATTGTTTTGATAAAAATTTTTGTTACAATTGAATAACCACAAAATAAATTTTCAACTCTGATTTCCCTATCGGAGATTTTTCTCGTATGTCTATTTAAAGAAACAATATAGTGATTTTTTTAAAAAAATCAAATTACACTACTATAAAATCTACCATTGCTTATATATTCACAATATTAATTTGTTATTACTTAAACGCTTAATTCAATAATTTTAATTTTAAAAGGGAAGATGTTTTTTAAAAACAATGTCCTTCATTAAGTAAATCTTTTAGTTCTTTCACAGGACTGAAGGTAGTTAGTGGTACATCTACAAAAATAGTAAGCCAGTAACCCATAGCACCATTCCATAAGCCTGGATGCTCTAAAGCTAATATTTCTCTACCTTTAAAAGATTTATCGGAAATGAAATATGCATCTTCCATGATATAATCTAAAAGATTAAATTTTTCTCCCATATAATTATATGGATAGCAAACGATATCTACAGGATTGAAGTGAGTAGAGCTATCCCAAATCTTTTTTTGACTAGGATCATTCATATTTACCTGAGCAGACTCTATTATTTGCAAAGATTCATCACCGTTTTCGTCATTTATAATAAAAGGTCCACCACCTGGAGCTCCAGTATTTTTTACCATACCAGCTATTCTAATAGGACGATTTAATAGCGAAAATAAATAATCAATTTTCTCCATTTTATCTAAACTAAAAATATAATCATTTATAGGCTGTTGCCATTCATTTTTACAATAGTTCAGCATCTCGTCTAGATCCATTTCTGATAGATCAGCGTCTTCTAGCATAATAAGAAATGACTGCACTTGCTCCATTACGTCCATCAATAAACCACCTAAGATTTTTTTGTATTCTATGGTTTCATCTTTTCTATTGTATAGTACTACATTATCAATATTTTTAATAAAAATGATTTCCTCATTCAAATCATTAAGATTTTCTATCAATGCACCGTGACCACCAGGTCTGAAAATTATATTATTCATTTCATCTCTCACTAATTCTAAACTATCTTTGTATAGAGCTACTGTATCTGTACTTGGCTTTTGAAAACTATAACTAATATTTATTTCAGTATCATATTGGTTTTTATATGAATCTAAAATTCTATTTAGAAGCTCATTAAACATTTGCTCATGCTCAGGGCTAATGGTGAAATGAATGTTTACACCATTATTATCTTTAGCATAGTGTATGCCCTCTATGATGTGCTCTTCTAGAGCAGTACGATAACCATCTGTATATTTATGAAAAGGTAGAAGAGCTTTGGGTTTAGTTTGTAAATTTAGTCCTTCTTTGTCTAAAACTAAATACACTATCAAGTCGAATTTTTTTTCTTCAATAACTTGTTCATAGCTATATCCGCGAGTAGATAATACATTTTCTAAGTCTTCGAAAAAAGCGAATTTTTTAATATTATCAAAAAACCACTCTATGCCTTTGGTGCTAGGATGACCTTTATCAAAATTATCTAAATACTGATACAGAGCCTTAAACATACGTGTGGCAGCTCCAGACGCTGGTACAAATTTCGTAATTGTGTAAAAATATTGATCTTTTTCAAATTTATTTTTGTAGTAAAATTTTTTGTCGTCAGTCAGTTCTATTATTCCGTCATCTATAGTAGCAGGTCTCAGAAGCTCTACATACTTCATCCCTTTTTTTAATATTTCTATTTGTCTATCTACCTCTTCTGTGGTGAGGCCATGATGTGTGATATGATCGATATCTTTTTGTGTGAATTTCATAGTCAATTTGTTTATGCAAATTTAATAATTTATTTCTTTGCATTATAGGAATAATTCATAAAACGAGAAATGCTAAATACAACTAATAATAAGCTACTGACGGCAATTTAAATAATTAGAAAAACGTCTTAATATAAATTGATATAATTCTCAAATAACAAAATAGCTAAAATTTGGAATTGTTATTTATATATTATTTATTTTTGCAGCGGAGACTTTTCTCGTATGTCTGTTTATAGCTGAAAATGAAAGATTTTATAATAAAATTTTTATTATAAATCAAATTACACTCATAAGAAATATAGCTACTTATTTTACATTCTATTAAAAAAATTAGTTATTAATTAAAGGACTATGTAGAAAAATTATTTCATAAGAAGTATATTTTAGGATAGCACTATAAAAATCAAAAAAATATAAAACACAAGGAAGTGGAAAAGATATTATAGAATAAAAAAAGCTGGCTAATAGCCAGCTTTTTAGAATACTTTAATATAATTAATCAGTATAATGACCATCTTTGGGTTGTAAATCTCTAGTAATAATTCGTATAAAATCTATAAGTGCCCAAATACCCAAACCACCTGCGGTTAATAACTGAACAACTCCTTGCCAAGTATAACCAAGATAAAATCTATGAATACCTAAAGCTCCTAAAAATAAACAAAGTAACAAAGCTGCTATCCAGCTTTTGCCACCAGATTTTGTGTTTTCACTAGTAGTATTTTCAGTATTAGTTGTACTTTGCTTTAGAATGGTCTTGGCATCATTTTGTGTATTTGAATTTTTTTGAGCTGGCGAACCATACCAATTATTAGTTTTTTGAGAAGTATAAACACTAGGATCATTGGTAGAAGAAGCCACAAAATTTTCATTAACTGTTGCTACTGGATTATTGTTTTCACTATTAATTTCAGTATTTTGAGTTTTATTATTTGACATTTTTTCTTCATTAATAGTAGATACAGTAGCAATTGTTGTTTTATTAACATTCTTTTGCTCTTCTGTTTGTGAATTATTTTGCTTAGCAGTAGCATTATTACCATTAAGCCACTCAATGTGATAACCAGAGGTATAAACCCTCTTTTGCATGGTACAAGAGGTGAGAGCCATCATTACGGCTACACCTAAACATAAAAAAATCTTTGTCTTTTTCATAAATTATTTTTTTTTTAATCCTCCTACTCATATGGCTTTTCGGATTCCGCCTCCATTTAATTTTTAAAGTAGTAAATGGAACCTACTTGTAAATCTTTTGTTAGTTAATAAATTAACTACATAAACAATTTCTTATGTTACAAAATTAATAAAATCATTTTATTTAATGTTAATAACAAAAATTAATTCAATAATATATATAAATACATTATTTATCGATAATAATTTATTATTTATGGTAAAATTTATATTTTTACTAAAATTCATTTATTAAAAAATTTAAGCAAAGATATTATTTATTTTTAATTAAAAAAATTTTTTTCTAATAATTAGTTTAACATTTAGTAAAAAAATTAAAAGTTTATTTATCTATTTAAAAAATATTAGAAAACATTATTAATTAAAGTTTAGTTAGGTAGATTATTTAAAAAAATTTATTAAATATTTAATCTCATTAATTTTCTATCAATATTTATTTAAATCATTGACTCTAGAATAGATAAATATTTGTCCTTATTTGCTTCTAACGAATAATATTTTTCAACAGATTCTCGACCTTTTTTGCCAATTTTTTCTCGTAATTCTTTATCATTAAGTAGCTGCATTATTCTACTTTCCCATAAATCTATATCATTTATTGGTACTAAAAAACCATTTACTGAATCACTAATAATATAAAAATTATTCCCATTGGCTGATGCTATTGTTGGAATGCCTAAAGACATATATATCAATGTTTTAGCACCTAATTTACCATATATCCATCTTTCATCTTCTAATGGATGTAATCCTATATCTATTTGATATAAATAATTGATTTCAGTGTTTATGTCCCATGCTACTTTTGTTAGCGGAATATTAGAATTAGAAAAATTAAAATCCTCATCTCCTATCACTAATACTTGGAAATCAATATTGCTATTATATAAATTTACAAAAACAGGTTCTAAAATTTTTAAATATTTACTAGTACTATGACTGCCACTCCAACCGATAACTGGTGGATTGTGTAAAGTATAATCTTGTTTAATTTTATATTTTTCAGTATCTACAGTAGAAGGTATCAAAGTAATATGTTTATTATATTTTCTAATAAAGCGTCCTAATGTGGGAGTAGTTGTTATGATTTGATCGGCATAAATCATTAGTTTTATAATTTTCCTACTTCCTTTTAATGGTAAGACTATTTTATTAGCTTCGCTAACATTATTGAGGAAAACCATATCATCTATATCATAAATTAATTTTTTGGCTAATTTTTTTGTCAACCATTCAAATATAGGCAACCCCAATGGAGTTACCCATAAATGCACATAAACCACATCATATTTTTTGATATAAAATAAATCTCGCAACCTTTTCAAATAACCTAAAATTGTAAAAATAGTTTTTTCAATAAAATGACCTTTTTTGTAAATAATTTTCCAAAAATTTTCTGATATGAATGGTGAAACTTTAATGTGCCAACCATTTTCTATAAAGTATGGGAAATATTGCTCATATTTTAACCTTTGGCTAGGAGCTTTATTAATTGGATATGGACATAAAAACAGTATCTTTTTTGCTCTTTTATCAGTCATTAATAATTTTAAAATTTTATTGTATTTCTCGTCTCTATGATATTAAAGTGCCTATTTTTTCACCATTTAAAACTTTTTTTAGATTACCTTTTTTAGTAGCATCATAAACGATTATGGGTAATTTATTTTCCATACATAAAGTATAAGCAGTCAAATCTAGTA
Source organism: Bacteroidales bacterium (assembly GCA_033809015.1). Lineage (GTDB taxonomy): Bacteria > Bacteroidota > Bacteroidia > Bacteroidales > DTU049 > DTU049. Next base: position 15,250 of record JAPXMM010000012.1, on the reverse strand, counting down.
CTTTTAATTTTTTTTCAAAAGCTTCATCATAGCTTATATTCTCATATTTTTTAGCATTTGGCTTGGTAAAAGGATCATCAGTATATACACCGTCCACTTTTGTCCCTTTTAATAATACATCTGCACCTATCTCAATAGCTCTCAGTGCTGCAGCTGAATCAGTTGTAAATAGTGGATTACCAGTACCTCCAGATAAAATAATTACTTTATTTTGTTCTAATAATTTAATAGCTTTTCTAAAATAGAATTTTTCACAAATATTTTCAATAGAAATCGCGCCAAATATCTTCGATGAAATGTTATATTGCAAAAGCATCTCTTCGAGAGCTAAACTATTAATTACTGTAGCCATCATTCCCATATAATCACCTTGTAAGCGAGAAAATCCATTATTTATTCCTTGAATACCTCTAAAAATATTACCACCACCTATTACTATTGCCACTTGTACCCCCATTGAATAGGCATCTGCTATTTCATTACAATAATGTTCGAGCTGTTCTATCCCGATGCTACTACCATCCTTACTAGCTAAAGCTTCTCCGCTTAATTTTAATAAGATCCTTTTATACATATATTTTTTGCTAAAATAAAAATTTTTTATCAATTATTTCAAATATTTGTTGACATATTTTAAAATATTAATTTTTTTATAAAAAATAATATTATGTAAATTTGTATAAAAATTTATATTAATGAAAAGTAAAATTTTATTTATATCCCTTTATATAGTGATAAATTGCTCATTTTTAATGAGTCAAAATGATACTAGAAATAAATCAATAATTGATAAAAAATATCAATCAGATTATACTGATGCTAGATTTCTAATGTCTATGAATAAATTCGATGGTGCTTTGAATTTATTAAAAAAATGGGAAGATAAATATACAGATAATGCTAATCTAATGTACAATATCGGTGTATGTCTTTTCAATTCTCAAGATAGATTATCATCAGAACCTTATTTTGAAAAAGCTAGCAAAAATGTAATAACGAGTTATATAGATAATTACCAAATGACAGAAGCTCCCATAGATGTATATATTTGTCTTGCTGAGGTTTATCATTTAAAATATAATTTTGATAAAGCTATTGATTATTATAACCTTTTTATAGAGAAATCTGAGAATAATGCAATGATAGATAGTGTAAAATGGCTTAGACAAAAATCATATACTGCTCAAGCTTTAATTACTACACCTGCTGTAGTAAAAGTTGCAAATCTTGGACAAACCATTAATACCAAATATCCAGAATATTCTCCCGTTTTTGATTTTAAAGATTCAATTTTATATTTTACTTCTCGACGCGAAGAAACTACCGGAGGTAAATTGGCTCCTGATGGTAAATATTATGAAGATATTTATTTCTCTAAATTAGAGAAAAATGGAGATCAATATCAGTGGTCAGAAGCCAAAAGAATTCCTGGAGAAATTAATACTAAATATCATGAGGCGACTGTTAGTTTAAGCTATGACGGCAAAATGCTATTTGTTTATAGAAGTGACAAAGGTAACGGAGATATTTACTATAGTGAATTAAATAATAATGGTGGATGGTCTATACTAAAGGAATTTCCTATAATTAATTCTCCATATAGAGAAACTCATGCTAGTTTATCTCCTGATGGTAAAACATTATATTTTACAAGTAATAGGCCAGGTGGTTATGGTGGATTAGATATATGGAAAACTGAATTAGGAGAAAATGGATGGCTAGAGCCTGAAAATTTAGGTCCAATAATTAATACTAAATACAATGAAGATGCTCCTTTTATTTTGCCCGATGGTGTTACTTTATATTTCTCATCTCAAGGACATGATAACATGGGCGGATATGATATATTTTTTACTAATTTAACAGAAGATGGCTTCTGGAACTCACCTACAAATATGGGATATCCTATTAATTCACCAGACAATGATGTATTTTATTACCCAAGCCCAGATGAAAAATATGCTTTCTTTTCTAGTGCAGACATTAAAGGATATGGAGATCAAGATTTATATTTAATGAATATTATTAGTAATAAAGCAAATCAAGTAAAATTGATAGTTAGAACAATAGATGCTTTATCATTTATGCCTGTCAAAGCAGATATTGTAATACAAAATACTATCGATAATAATATAGAATACGAATTATTATCTGATGAAAGCGGTTATGGAGAAGCTTTTTTAGATTATGATAAAAAATATTTATTAATAGCTTCTGCTCCAGGTTATATTAATAATAATAAAATAATTTCTATATTAAATGATGACCCGCGAAGTGTAGTACTGATGGATATTTTTTTAGAAAAAGCAGAAATTGCTCAGCAAAATCAAGAAATAGCTGAAACTACAGAGCCTGCAAAAGAACTTTTAAAAGTCGGAGAATCCTTTATACTCAGAAATATTTATTTCGATTTTGATAAAGCTACACTTAGACCACAATCTATCGAAGAATTAGATCATTTATATCAATTTTTAGTAAATAATCCTACTGCTATCGTAGAAATTTCTGCACATACAGATAGGATCGGCAGTTACGAATATAATATTAATTTGTCTAAAAGAAGAGCTCAAGCAGTTGTAGACTATTTAATTAATAAAGGAATAGATTCTAAAAGGCTCATAGCCAAAGGATATGGATTTACTAAACCAGTAGCTACTAATTCCACAGAAGAAGGACGGCAATTAAATAGACGCGTAGAGTTTAAAATCCTCTCTTATGATGATAAAGAATTAGAAAGCATTCTAAATCCACCTAAATCATTTTATATAATTGGTGCTAGCACCATAGATTATGATGATGCTGAATATATTAGGAATAATTTTATAAAAAAAGGGTTTAAAAATGCAACTATTATCACTGATGATGAAAATAAAAGATTTAGAATAGCTTATGAAAGTTATCAAACTAAACAAGAAGCTGAACAAAGATTGACAGAACTTAAAACTATAACAGGACAATCAGACTTATGGATTATAGAAAATTAATCTAATCATTAATTTTAACTTTTTATTGAATAATTTTTTAATAAATATTTTCATAAAATTTTTTTTATAAATTTTATTTATTTTGTTGTCAGATAAAATATTTAATTTTACAGTAAAAATAAATAGAAATAAATCATTAAATTACAATTATGCTAAAAGACAAATATCCTATTAAACAAAAAAAAGACACTAGGAGTGGATTTGGTGATGAGCTTAATGAATTAGGCAAAAATAATTCACGTGTAGTAGCACTTACAGCTGATCTCACTGGTTCATTAAAAATGGAAAAATTTGCTTCTAATTTCCCTGATAGATTTATTCAGGTTGGTATAGCAGAGGCGAATATGATGGGAATTGCAGCAGGATTAGCAAATGATGGATTTATACCGTTTACAGGTACATTTGCAGTATTTTCTACTGGTAGAGTATATGATCAGCTCAGACAAAGTGTAGCTTATAGTTTTAAAAACGTAAAAGTATGTGCTTCTCATGCAGGTATTACACTAGGAGAGGATGGTGCCAGCCATCAAATTATGGAAGATATAGCTTTGATGAGAGCATTACCCAATATGATAGTCATTAATCCAGCAGATTATACACAAACACGACAAGCTGTAAGAGCTATTGCGGAATATTTCGGACCTGTTTATTTACGTTTTGGTAGGCCAGTAGTACCAGATTTCATTCCAGATGATTGTCCTTTCGAAATTGGTAAAGCTATAACTCTCAAAACAGGGCATGATGTTACTATCTTCGCTACAGGACATCTATTGTGGGAAGCTCTAGAAGCTTGTGATGAATTAGAGAAAATCGGAATCGATGCCGAACTTATTAATATCCATACTATTAAACCAATAGACGAACAAACTATCACTAATAGTTTAATAAAAACCAAATGTGCCGTTACTGCTGAAGAACATGTGATTCATGGAGGGCTAGGAGATGCTATTGCTCAAGTATCTGTAAGAAATCACCCAGTGCCAATAGAATATGTAGCTATGGATTGCATATTCGGCGAAAGTGGTACTCCAGATGAACTGATGGTGAAATATGGCTTAAAATCCCCTAATATTGTAAATGCCGCTATCAAAGTAATGAAAAGAAAAAAATCAATATAAATGACTGATCCTTCGGATAATCTTATTATTTCTTTATTTTCTGATTCAGAAACTAAAACTGAAGGATTTAAATTATTATTAAAAAAATATAAAGAAAAAGTATATTGGCATGTTCGTAGAATAGTAGTATCTCATGATGATGCTAATGATGTAGTACAAAATACTTTTATCAAAATATGGGAAAATTTAGATAATTTCCATGGTGGATCTCAGCTATATACTTGGATATATCGTATCGCTACTAATGAATCTATTAATTTTATTAACAAAAAAAAATCTCAATTATTTATCTCAATAGATGAATTAAATAAAAATTTTTTAGACAATTTAAAAGCTGATACAAACTTTAACGGAGATGAAATAGAAAGGAAACTTATCAAAGCTATTAACCAATTACCACCTAAACAAAGATTAGTATTTTATCTCCGCTATTTCTCTAATATGCCTTACAAAGATATCGCTGATGTATTACATACTTCTGAAAATACTTTAAAATCTTCTTATCATCAAGCTATGAAAAAAATAAAAAAATTTTTTTCATCAACATATTAAACTTTTTAATTAATTTTATGTCTAATAATTAAAAATCAAGATAAATGGAATTTAATAATAATGAAAACGACAAAATTAAACAAGCTTTCGACGGCTATGAAGTGCCTGAAGATTATTTTGATTTTTTAGAAAAAAATATCTTAAATAAAACCATTAATAAAAGAAAAATAATTTCTGATAAAATATTTACTTCTGCACTTTTGGCTATATCTGTTATCATTTTGTCAATAATTATATACATTAATAAAGTAAATACTACACAATATTATGAGCATACAAATGACAATTATTATTTTAGTATTCTATCTAATGATAGTAATCTATATGTGCTCGATAATGCTAATAAAATATTATACTTAAATATAGATTCTAATGAGACTGCCATCATTAATGTCATTAACAAACTAAATATTCCAGAAAAAGAAAAAAATAGTTTGAAATTAGATTATAGATTACTGAAATACAATCTAATAGCTAATAATAAACCTGATATAATTGATAATGTAAAAACAGACAATGATGACATTAATAAAAATGTTAAATCTGATATTCCATTATATATGCCTAGGGAAATATGCTCTGAGAAACCAATTTTGCTAAGTCCCTCTATAACTAATAAAGAACAATATAAATTCAAATGGAGTAATGGTGAAACTAGTAATAAAATTTACATATCTGAATCTGGAACATATAGTTTAACTATAACTCCTATAAATTCTGAAAATACTAAATCTCTCTATGCTACAACAAAAGTTAAAATTTTGCCACCACCTACAGGTTTATCAAGTAAAAATATTTCTGGATGTGTGGGTAGTGAAATATTATTATCTGTAGATGTAGATACTACTAAATATCAAATAGAGTGGATGAATATTAATAAAAATTCTAAATCAATTAATGTATCAAAAGCAGGCACATATATAGCAAAAATTATTGGATGTGAAACATATATGGATACTTTTATTGTATCATTTTCACATTGTGATGTTATAATTCCTAACGCTATAACTCCGAATGGTGATGGTGTAAATGATGGTTTTGAAATTAAAAATATTGAAAATTATCCTAATACGCAATTATATATCTATTCAAATGATGGAAAATTAATTTACCAAAGTAAAAACTATCAAAATGATTGGGATGCTAGTAATGTGCAGGCAGGTACTTATATATACAAAATTATTTTCCCTGATAAAATTTCTCAAAGTGGTACACTACTAATAATCAAATAAACGTTCTACTTTTTACACTCATAACTTGATAAATGCGACTCATATGAGTCGCATTTATCTTTAAAATACAATTTATAAATTCTTAATTATCCAAAAAAGTCAATATTCAATTCTCATTATTTATTAACTCAAATAATATAAAAATAAAAAAATCTTGCTAATTATATTTTCCCCAATATTTATACTATTATTACAATTTGTATCAATATTTTAAATTCATAACCAAAGATTAAAAAAATTTCTTTTTACAAATTTGTGGAAACTGATTTTTTAAAGAATATAATTTGAAAATAGTGCTAAAATCATAAACATAATATTTATTTTATTAAATATTTATAAATAATTAAAAAAAATTATTTTTCTTTGTAAAATAAAAAAATCAAAAATGATGAGAAATATTTTAGATCAAACATTTTGGGGAAATACAGTCAAAGATTACTTGATTAGCTTGATAGCATTTGTTATAGTAACATTAATATTATGGGTTTTTAAAAGTATCTTTCTCAATAGATTAAAAAAAATATCTAAAAAAACTAAAACTGAAATAGATGATGTTGTCGTTAAGTGCTTGCAACTAATAAATTGGCCACTATATTTAGCTATAGCATTATGGGTAGCATTCAAATTTATCTACATAGCTCCCAATATAAATAAAATTTATAATTATTTCGTAACCATTATAATTGTCTATTATGCTGCTAGGATAGTAACAGTATGGATTAATTATTTTACAAATAACATAACTAAAAAAAGAGTAGAAGAGGGTAGAGCTACTGATGCAGGAATAATAAAATTGATAAATAATATATTAAAAGGAATATTATGGATAATAGCAATACTAATACTTTTAGAGAATTTTGGCATAAATATAACAACTTTAATAGCTGGCTTGGGTATTGGAGGTATTGCCATTGCATTTGCACTACAAGCTATCCTGGGAGATGTTATTGCAAGCTTTTCTATATATTTCGATCGTCCTTTTGAGATAGGAGATTATATCGTAACAGGTGATATAGCTGGTAATGTTAAAAAAATTGGCATTAAATCTACTAAAATAGATAGCTTAACTGGTGAGGAAATAATAATACCAAATAAAGACCTTGGTAATAGTAGAGTTCGCAATTATAAACGTATGCAAAAAAGACGAATATCATTTACATTCGGTATAACTTATGATACGCCAATAGCAAAGTTGAAAATGATACCAGATATAATTACAGAGATTGTCAATGAAAACGAAATTTGTAATTTAGATAGAGTGCATTTTAATAAATTTGGTGATTATAATCTGATATTTGAAGTAGTATATTATATAATGGATCCAGGCTATAATTTATATATGGATATACAACAAAAAATTAATTTTGAAATTAAAGAAAGTTTTGAAAAAGAAGGTATTAAATTTGCATATCCTACTCGCACTATATTTGTAAATCCTTCAAATTATAATGAAATTAAAACAGAATTATTATAATTTTTTACAAAAACTTATTTATTATTAAAATTTTCTATAGTTCTGGTGTTAATGATTTAGCATAATATTTATCCCTAAATCAAATTTATATACACAATTATTTAATTGTAAATATAAAGATATCTCCCATCAAAATTATTGTTATATAATTTAGCTGGTTTGGTAGCTGGTCCATTTATTATACTCCCATCAGTTATCAAAAATCTAGAGCCACAGCAATCATCTTTTACAAAAAGTAAAGTAGAGTCATCTACTGCTAATCTTTCACAATCTAATAAAGGTTTATATGGACACGCTCTTTCTATAGTAACGAACTCCTCTTGAGATTTTCTATAAATAATTATACCTTTATATCCACCAGTAATATACATATATCCACCAACCACATTAATATCGCCATATAGAGCATCATATACATCAATACTTATATTTACAGGTACATAGGGTATATTTTCATCTTCTTTACATGAATTCAATAAAAAAATACATAATAATAAAAAGAAACAAACATTTTTTTTAAACATTCATTAACCCTTTGTCTTAGGAGGCTTATGCTGTTGTTTATACTGCCAATTCTTCATCCAACGTTTTAAGAAAAATTCTTTTTTATGTTCTCTATTAAGTTTAGCTTGTTTTTCTGCATCCTTCATTGCTTCTCTGGTTTCAGCAGTTTGATTATTCATTTGCTGTTTGACAGCTTTTTGGTATAAAATAGTATCATCCTTCTGGCGTTTCTTTTTTTCTTTTTCAATTTTTTTTTCTTGTTGGTTAATGCTGGTAGTTTGGGCTTGACAAGAAAATAGATTCAAAGAAAAAATAAAAAATATCAAGAGTATTATAGTTCTATTAATCAAAAAAAGTGCTTTATTTATCATGTAAAATATTTTTTGTACAAAAGTAAAAAATAAATATCAAACATAAAAATTTTTTATTTTATTAATTTCAAAAAGTTCATTTTAGAACAATCTGAATTTTGGATTTTTGTGTAAAAATTTTAATATAAATTTGTAAAAATATTAAAATATGAAAAAAATATTATTAATTAGTGCATTGTTTATGATTGGTAATACTATTTGTTTTTCACAAGATACTATTAATAAAAAGTGGAGACTATCATCTATAGATTTTAGTTTTGGCTATTTTAATATTTATAATTTTAAAACACCAAACTCAACTCCAGCTTATATAGATTATTTCAAGAATCCTGATGCAGTGAGTGATTACAACTATGATGCTGCTAATTATTGGACAAGCTATAAAAGTGAAAAAACAGATGGTACAAATATTAAATTTTTAATAGGATTACAATCTGCTAAAATGAAAATTAAAAATAGAAGTGAATTTCTATTTGGTATAAATTTTCATCAAAATATTAATTTCAGAAATTCCCTAATGGTACTAGATAGGCATGCGATAGATACATTTACTAATGCACATTATGGCCAAGATATATTTTTTGATTCAGTGCACGTGATATCTGATGATTATAATTATAGTTTTAATTTGTTTGATTTTGTCTTTGGTTATAATTATATATTTTTCCCAGATAAAAGATATCAAATTCACATATCACCATATTTAGGCCTTGGAATTACTCTGAATAGACATGCATATATGAATAGATATATGTATGATAAATATATGTTTTTCTTACCTCAAGATTCATTATTTGCACAAGGGGAAATTATCAAAGACTATGGATCTATAGAGACTGTATACGATGACAAACTAACTAACTTGTTTTATATGAAAGTAGGAGTTCCTATTAGAGCATCTTTAGGATTAGGTAATGAAGAAAAAGATCTAAATGAAATATCAATATTTTTTGAAGTAAGTCCAAACTATTTATATATACCAACTCATTATCCTGTTATTAATAGTTTCGCATTATTTTGTTCTTTTGGAGTAAAAATTAATTTTTTAAATTAAAAAAATTAATTAAGCATTTAAATAATAACTACTTTAATTACTGTGAATATATAAGCAGCAACCAGATTTTCTAGGAATTTAATTTTATATGTATAAAAATATTCTATGTAAAAATTATAAAAAATTAAGAATATTAAAAAAAATTAATTATTTTTGCAATTATATCAAAAATAATTAGTTATTTTAAAAAACAAAAAAATAAAAATATATGAATAATCAAGTTTTTAAATTTGAAATGCCACAAAATGAACCTACTAATGTCTTTGCTAAAGGAAGTAAAGAAAGAGAAGCTGTAATAGCTGAATTAAAAAGATTAAGTAGTCAAGAGATAGAAATACCTGTTATAATTGGTGGTAAAGAAATAAGGACTGGCAATACAGATAAAGTAGTGATGCCTCATAATCATCATAAAGCATTAGCTACTTATCACAAAGCTGGTGAGAAAGAAATAAAAATGGCAATAGAAGAAGCATTGAAAGCAAAAAAAATGTGGGAAGATTTACCATTTATCGAAAGAGCTTCTATTATGCTAAGAGCGGCTGATTTATTATCTACAAAATATAGAAGTTTAATACTTGCTTCTACTATGCTAGGACAGAATAAGAATGTTTATCAAGCAGAGATAGATGCAGCTTGTGAAACTATAGATTACCTAAGATATAATACATATTTTGCTTCAAAAATTTACTCAGATCAACCACGCTCCACGAGTGGTCAATTAAACTTTATTGAATATAGACCACTAGAAGGTTTTGTTTTTGCTGTTACTCCATTTAATTTTACTGCTATTGCTTCAAATTTAAATATGGGACCAGCATTAATGGGTAATACAACCATTTGGAAACCTTCACGTACTGCTTTATTCTCAAATTATTTCCTCATGCAAATATATAAAGAAGCTGGTATGCCAGATGGTGTACTAAACTTCTTACCAGGACAAGGATCGACAATAGGCGACATTGTATTGTCTCATAAAGATTTAGGTGGTTTACATTTTACTGGTTCTAATGATACTTTTAATAGTTTATGGCAACAAATATCAAATAATTTACGTAATTATCGTTCATATCCTAGAATAGTTGGTGAAACTGGAGGTAAAGATTTTATTTTTGTCCATAATTCTGCAGATCCTTTGGAGGTAGCTACTTCAATAGTTAGAGGTGCTTTTGAATTCCAAGGACAAAAATGTTCTGCTGCATCTAGGGGCTACATTCCTAAATCATTATGGAATGAGGTAAAACAACATTTATTAGATCAAATTTCACAAATTAAAGTTGGTGGAGTAGAAGATTTTAGCAATTTTGTAAATGCTGTAATTGACGAGCCATCATTTGATAAAATTATGTCATATATTAATTATGCTAAACAATCTAATGAAGCAGAAATATTGATAGGTGGCGAAGGTGATAAATCAGTTGGATATTTCATAAAACCTACTGTAATAGTTACAACAAATCCTTATTTTAAAACTATGCAAGAAGAAATCTTTGGGCCTGTATTTTCTATTTATGTTTATGATGATGACAAATATTTAGAAACATTAGAAATTTGTGATAACACATCTCCCTATGGTTTAACAGGATCAATTTTTGGCTATGATAGATTTGCTATTATGCAAGCATATAATACACTAAGATACGCTGCAGGTAATTTCTATATTAATGATAAACCTACAGGAGCAATGGTAGGAGTACAACCTTTTGGTGGTTCTAGAGCTTCTGGTACCAATGATAAAGCTGGTGGCTATTTCAATCTTTTACGTTGGACAAGCCCTCGTACAGTTAAAGAAACTTTTATACCACCGACAGATTTCAAATATCCGTTTATGGAAATATAAAAATCAAAATAAAAAAGAGCCTAGTTTTTCTGGGCTCTTTTGTTATTAATAAATCAGCTATAAAAGATAAGTATATAAAATCTTATACATTATTAATTATCATTTCTTTCACTTTCCTTCCCCTTTTTGATTTGTTTGTGAAAATTTTTTTACTAATTATTTCTTTGATAATAATCTGATTTATTTAGTTTTATTAATAATTTACATTTAATTTTTAGTCTAATAGTAATCATTTTTTTATTTTAATTTTATTTATAAATTTGCAAAAAAATTTAATTAAAAATCTATGAAAACATATCAAGTTAAAGATATCCGTAATGTTGCTCTTATTGGTAGTCCTAAAAGTGGCAAAACCACTTTCGTAGAAGCTATGCTTTTCGATGCTAATGTAATTAATCGTAGAGGTAGTGTGGACGAAGGTAATACAGTATCAGATTATCGTGAAATAGAAATTGAACGTGGTCATTCTGTTTATTCATCTGTATTAGCAGTAGAATGTGAAAATAAAAAAATTAATGTAGTTGATACTCCGGGATTTGATGATTTTATAGGAGAAACATTAGCAGCACTTAAAGTATGCGATATAAACCTTAATTTTATAAATGCAGCTAATGGTATAGAAGTAGGCACAGAGATATTATGGAGACATTTGAATAGATTAAATAAATCAGCTATTTTTGTTTTTAATCAATTAGAGCATGAAAAAGCTCAATTTCAAGAAATAGTTAATGATTTACATAGCAATTATTCTAATAAAATTATCCCATTTCAATATCCGTTACATGTTGGTCCTGATTTTAAAGAAGTTGTAGATGTATTATCTGAGAAATTGATAGTGTTCACTGATAATAATGGTAATTATTCTGAAAAAGATTTACCTGATTCTGAAAAAGATAGGGTAGCTGATCTTAAAAATCAAATTATTGAGTTAATAGCTGAGAGTGATGAAAGTCTGATGGAAAAATATTTCGAAAATGGAACTTTGGATTACGAAGATATTCAAAGTCATTTAAAAAAGGCTATCATTTCTAGAAGCGTATTCCCTATTTTTTGTGCTAGTGCTAAACTGAACTATGGTGTGAAAAATATTATGAATTTCTTGGCTCATTTCGCTCCAGCTCCTGACGAGTTGCCTTTCGAAAAAGCTAAAAGTGGTAGAGAGTTATCTTTTAATCCTAATGATCCATTAGTTGCTTTTGTTTTTAAAACAACTATTGAGCCGCATCTTGGTGAACTTAGTTTTATTAAAGTTTATTCTGGCACTATCTCTGAAGGTATGGATGTAGTAAATGCTATTAATGGCCAGAAAGAAAGAATTAATCAACTTTTAGTAGTAAATGGTAAAAATAGAGAAAAAGTATCTCAAGCTGTTGCAGGTGATATTGTCGCTACGGTAAAACTAAAATATACTTCTACAAATGATACTTTAACTTCTACTAAAAATACTAATGATATTGTTGAACCTATTGAATATCCTGAACCTAAATTTAGAGTTGCTATTAAAACTAAAAATAATTCTGATGATGAAAAATTAGGAGCTGTCTTGCAAGAGTTACATCGTATGGATCCTACTCTTTTAGTAGAATATTCCAAAGAATTAAAACAAATTATTTTAAGTACTCAAGGAGAGATGCATGCTTTAGCTGCTAAGTGGCAAATAGAAACTGTAGAAAAAATTCCTATTGAATTTCTTGATACTAAAATTCCTTATAGAGAAACTATTACTAAAGCCGCCAAAGCTTCATATAGACATAAAAAACAATCTGGTGGTGCTGGACAATTTGGTGAAGTTTATTTGATGATAGAGCCATATCGTGAAGGGATGTCTTTTAATGTAGAGTTCCCAGTTCGCGGTACAGAAGAATATGATTTGCCATGGGGTGGTAAACTTATTTTTAATAATTGTATTGTTGGTGGTGCAATAGATGCTAGATTTATGCCTGCTATATTAAAAGGTATAATGGAAAAAATGGAAGAAGGGCCACTCACAGGTAGCTATGCGCGAGATATTGTAGTTTATGTATATGATGGTAAAATGCATCCTGTAGATAGTAATGAAATTTCTTTTAAAATCGCAGGACGCAGCGCTTTCAAAGAAGCTTTCAAAAATGCAGGTCCTAGAATTCTAGAACCTATTTATGAAATTGAAGTTTTAGTACCTTCAGATAGAATGGGCGATGTGATGACAGATCTTCAAAATAGACGTGGTATCATTTTAGGAATGGAAGCCGAAGGTAATTATCAAAAAATCAAAGCTAGAGTTCCTTTAGCTGAACTTAATCGATATTCTACTACCCTTAGCTCTCTTACTTCTGGTAAGGCTACTTTTACTATGAAATTTCTCGAATATCAACAAGTACCTGCTAATGTGCAAGAAACCTTGCTCAAAGCTTATGAAGAGCAATCTAAAGATGAAGAATAATTTCTTTATTTTATTATAAATGCCTAAACATATATGGATAATTAATGAATATGCAGGAAGTCCATATTATGGAATGGAATTTAGACATTACTATTTAGCTAGAGAATTAATTAAACTCGGTTATAAAGTTACTATCATTAGTTCTACTTATTCTCATTTATTTAAAAATTATCCAAAGCCTGGAAAAGAAATCATAGATGATATAGATTATTTATGGCTTAAAACTTTAAACTACGGGAATGCACATTCTAAAAAGCGAGTATTAAAATGGTTTAATTTTAGTTGCAAACTTTTAAAACTTCCATTTAAATTATCTAAACCAGATGTCATTATAGCCTCTCCAATGGCTACAATATCTGTTTTGCCAGCATGGTTATTATCTAAATATTATAAAGCAAAATTTGTTTTTGAAGTCAAAGATATATGGCCTCAAACTTTAGTAGAAATAGGTGGTTACAACTCTAATCATCTTTTTATAAAATTATTGAAAAAATTAGAAATTTTTGCTCTAAAAAAAGCAGATTTTATTATTTCTAATTTATTTAATTATCAACAATATCTGATTGATAATAATATAAATAAACAATCATATTGGATAAGTAATGGAATAGACTTGGATGAACTGCAACAAATAGAACCATTAGACGATAAAATTAGAACACAAATTCCTAATAGCAAATTTATTATTGGATATACTGGTACTATAGGGGCAGCCAATGCTATTGATACGTTCCTAGAAGCCCACAAATATATTGATAATGATGATATTATTTTTGTAATTGTCGGTGATGGACAAGAAAAATCAAAACTAATTAATTATTATAAAAATGATAAAATAATTTTTTTAGACTCAATACCTAAAAAGCAGATACAATATTTATTGCAATTATTCGATGTTTGCTATATAGGTTGGAGAAATATCAATATATATAAATATGGCATTTCTGCTAATAAAATTTTTGATTATATGTATAGTGGCAAACCTGTTTTGCACTCTTACAATGGAGAAAATGATTTAATAAAAATTGCAAATTGTGGTATCACTGTACCTGCTGAAGATCCCAAAGCTATCGCTCAAGGAATTATAGAATTGTACAATATGAGTGCTGAAATGCGAAATAAACTTGGTGACAATGGCAAAAATTATGTAATTAATAATTTTAGTTATCAAAAATTAGCAAATGATTTAGTAAATATTATTTCTAAATAGATAATTTAGTAAAAAGTTTAGAAAAATAATTATAAGACAATTAATTAATAATTAAAGATATAATAAATACAGCTTAATAAATGATTTGGTTATCATTAGTGGCAATTCACTAATTGTCTACAATTGTCTACAAGATTTCAGGTAAATTTATTTTATAAAATGTGGAGGTAGGGGAGAATGGAGGATAAGAGGTATTATAAAAATTTTTTCAAAGTTTTTAAAGGGAATAGTAAGTAAATATTTAAATGTTATGAATTAAATATGTTGATGACATCAAATCACTGTATCGCTCCCATGCTCGCCTATCCGACGCCGCCAAATTTAGTATCCTCCCCGTGTCTTCTATAATCTTCTCAGCCAGATATTTTCCCTTCACTACAAACCACATTATGTAATTTGTTAAATACTTTGTCGCCACTCCACGAAACTTGTAATATATCCACCCTACAAAATCAGTTATTTTTTCATAAACTGTTGATACACTATATATCC
>JAPXMM010000011.1:0-31377 GCA_033809015.1 Bacteroidales bacterium | reverse complement strand
ATAGGTAAGTACTTGTCAGAAGGCGTCATTAGTAATACTGGCAGAATGCTTAACCTTGCATCTTCGGATAGATTTGCCTGGTATGAATATTTTAGAGTAAGTAAAATATCATATATTGTTTGAAACATTTAAAAAATGTGTAATATGACAACTTGTCTTATTACAGTAATTAGGTACGTTTCTTGTCTTGCTCCTTCTTAAAAAATTTATTATGAAAAAAGGATTTATTGATGTAAAAAGTGATGACATTTTCCCGATTATTAAAAAATTTTTATATAGCGATACTGATATTTTTCTTAGAGAATTGGTTTCTAATGCTGTAGACGCTACTACTAAATTATCTAAACTTGTCTCTTTGAGAAAGATTGAACTGGAGCTGGGTGATTTAACTATTAAAGTCGTTCATGATACTGATAATAAAATAATTAAAGTTATTGATAGAGGTGTAGGCATGACTGCTGATGAGGTAGAAAAATATATTGCTCAAATTGCTTTTAGTGGTGCTCAAGATTTCATTCAGCAATATCTTCAAAATCAAGAATCCAAAGATAATTTTATTGGACATTTCGGATTAGGTTTTTATTCTGCTTTTATGGTAGCAGATAAAGTAGAAATATATACTAAATCATATTTGCCTGATGCTTCTGGCGTACATTGGATTTGTGAAGGATCAATTGAATACGTTATCGAAGATATTGATTTACCAGACCGTGGTACTACTGTTGTTTTACATCTGAGTGATGATGCTTTAGAATATAATGACGAATATCGCATTTTAAATATTTTGAAAAAATATTGTCGTTTCCTTCCTTATCCTATTGAATTTGGAACTGAGAAAAAAAATATTGGTTCAAAAGAAAAGCCAGAATTTATTGATGTTCCACGTATTATTAATGATACCCAACCTCTTTGGAAAAAAAATATTAATGAATTAAAAGATGAAGATTATATTAATTTTTATAAAAAATTATATCCTTATTCACTTGATAAACCTTTATTTTGGATTCATTTAAATGTAGATTATCCATTTACTCTTAATGGCATTTTATATTTCCCTGAAATACGCAATTCTTTTGAGCCTCAAAGGGATAGAATACAATTATATTGCAATCAAGTATTTGTTACTGATAATTTAGAAGATATTGTACCAGATTTTTTAATGCTTCTTCAAGGAGTAATAGATACTCCAGATATACCTCTTAATGTTAGTCGTAGTGCTCTGCAAACTGATGCTAATGTACGCAAAATTAAAAATCATATTACCAAACGTGTAGCTGACACGTTAGAGGATATGTTTAAAAATAATAGAAAAGATTTTGAGAATAAATGGCATGCTTTACGCGATTTTGTTAGATATGGTATAATGACTCATCAAGAGTTTGGTCAGAAAGCTATTAATTTCGCCCTATTCGAGGATATTAATCATAAATTTTATACTTTAGATGAATTAAAAAATAATATTAAAGATATTCAAACAGATAAAAATAATAAAATCGTTATTTTATATACTACTGATCCTATATCTCAACATTCCTACATTAAACCTACAATAGATAAAGGTTACACAGTTATTTTAATGGATTCGATAATAGATAGTCATTTTATTGATTACCTAGATAACCAAAATGAAGATATTTCTTTTAAAAGAATTGATTCAGATACTTTAGACAAATTAATTGATAAAACAGACAACAAATCTGATAATATCGATAAACAAAAAGAAAAGGAAGTTAAAAATCTGTTTGAATCTATGGTTCCAAAGGATTTAAATAATGTAAATATTGAAATTGATATTCGTAATATGCCTGATGAAGATTTACCAATTATTTTGGTACAACCAGAAATAATAAGAAGATTTAGAGAAATGGCTGCTTTAGGTGGTATGGAATATGCTCAAGGCCTTAAAAAAGAATATTCAATGATTATAAATATGGCCCATCCTGTGATTAATGAAATTGTCAATGACAATGATATGGAAAATAAAACTAAAAAGGCAAAACACTTGATTAATCTTGCCCTGATATCGCAAAATCTTTTGGATGGTGAGAAATTAACTGATTTTATAAAACAAAGTATAGACATTATATATCAGCAAAACAAGTAATTTTAATACCTGATTAATGTAATTAAAATATTAGTCTCTACTCTAAAAATATCTTGTAATTTAACAAAAAATAAAATATTATAAATAAATCAATAATTATGAAGTAGTAATAAAGAGAGAAGATGTAAAATGGTGAATTTGAAAAAGTAATGTTATTTTTTATATAACTCTATAATTCATTAAAAGTAGCTAAAAAATTAGAAGTTTAGAGGGTTATCATTCATCGTAATGTTTTAGATTTTATATTGGAGGTTGTCAGCTGATTTTTTATTTCAAAATTTCAAAAATTTTATCTATGATATAATCTTGTTCATCATGCTTTAAATCAAAAAATAATGGTAATCTGATTAAACAGTCAGAATAGAAATCAGAATTAGGTAGCTGGCGACCATCATGTTTATCCTTGTAATATGGTGATTTGTGGAGAGAAATATAATGAGAAACAGCTAAAATGCCATTTTGCTTTAACTTACTTAGTAGTTTATTTCTAGTTTTTGCATTATTACAAATTATATAAAACATATGTGCATTGTTAGTAGCATAATTAGGGATTTGTGGCAGTTTAATTAGACCTGTTTCTTCAATTGGTTGTAATTTATCATAATAATAATTCCATAATTCCTTACGTTTATTTTCGATTAAATCCAAATTTTCAAGTTGCGCATACAAAAATGCTGAAGTAAGCTCAGATGGCAAAAAAGAGGAACCTATATCTACCCACTCATATTTATTAACCTCCCCTCTGAAAAATTCAGCACGGTTAGTACCTTTTTCCCAGATTATTTCGGCTCTTTTAATATATTTTTCATCATTTACTACCAGCATTCCTCCTTCACCAGAAATAATATTTTTAGTTTCATGAAAAGAAAATGTAGCTAAATCGCCGAAACTACCCAAAGGTCTAGATTTATAATAAGAATCTATTGCCTGTGCGGCATCTTCAACCAAGATTAAATTATATTCTTTGCAAATTTCTAAAACTTTATCCATATCACAAGCAATACCAGCATAATGAACAACAACGAGAACTTTTGTTTTATTAGTTATTAATTTTTCTACTTTATTTAGGTCAATATTAGGTGTATCATTTTCGCTATCAGCAAAAACTATTTTAGCACCACGCAACGCAAATGCATTAGCAGTTGAAACAAAAGTAAATGAAGGTATAATAACTTCATCGCCTTCATGAACATCAGCAAGGATTGCTGCCATTTCCAGAGCATCAGTGCAACTTGTAGTTAAAAGACATTTTTTGAAACCATATCTATTTTCAAAGAATTCTTGGCATTTTTTAGTGTAATAACCATTACCAGCGAGCTGACCTCGTTCTATGGCATCTTGAATGTATTTTAATTCATTGCCTACTAAAAAAGGTTTATTAAATGGGATTTTCATTGCTTTAACAGTTCACATTTACATTATTATTAATATTTATATTCCAGAAGTAAAATTTGACAACAAGTTTTTGTTCGTTTTTAACTATAGGAAGAGGTAATATTGTGTCTAATTTATACCATTTATTATGGATTTTGATATAATCATTTAGGTTAATACCGTCCCATATTTTAAAAAGTGGTGTTTCACAAACAAAAAAAGCATCGGAAAGACTTTTCCACATTAATACATCAGCACTGATATTCGATTTTGATATATTTTCTCCTTTCAGATCAAGTAAAGAAAAATCGAAACTATTTCTATATAAATTATTTTGATTTAAACATATTGATGTATTTTCTGTTGTATTATACTTTGTACTATATGCTGAAAAGTTAATATCCATGCTATCAGCATCAAAAAAATAATTTAAGGAAAGATTAGTTTTTTGATTTTTCACATGAACAAACTTAACTTCATTAAATTCAAGTAAAATATCATAATTATAAGCTGTATCTAGTTTACTCTTTACAGCAGAATGATTATATAATATATATGATTCAGGAAAGATGGGAATATCATTTTCTATTACAACGTTAGAAATATTATAATTATGATATAAATTATAAAGCGTTTTATAATAAATAACGTGAGGAGACCAATAGGGATGTAGAATATATATTGAAGTTATATCTGGATATGAATTTGCCACTTCTTTTAATGCTTTTCCATAATATTCTTCAGCAACTAATTTTCTTTCACTAATATTTTTACGCTCAATTTCATATGTCGGTTTATAAAAAAATGCAAGAAAAAAAACAAGAAAAAACAACTGTTTTTTTAGTAAATTAACATTCAAATAACTTACCATAATGTTAAAAATAATTTTAAAACTATAGGCAGTAATAATTGCTAATAAAGGGTACAATTGTGCATCATACCATGATAATTTATTTGCAGAAAGTGATATAACAAACCAGTAAAACAATACTGCACAACACAAAAAAATTAAGAATTTTCGCTTTTCTTTATCACTTTCAAAGAATAAAAGCAATAAGCTTAATGGTAAGAAATATAACCAAGGTACATAATTGTAACTTTTTATATTATCCCAATAATACCAAAAAGGTTCTAAATGATTATCTTGTAAATTCCCAGTAAAACGTCCTATTACCCCATTATGTAAAGCCGTTGTGGTATACCCCGGAACCTTAAACTCCATATAAACATAATATACTACTGTAACAATTAAAAAAATTATTGTATACAGATACACTTGTTTGTTTCTAAAAAATTTTTTCGCTTTACCTGAAAATAAAATAAAAAAGAACAATACAGGTAAATAAAAAAAGCCTGCAACTAATTTAGTCCAGAAAGAGCAAAAGACAAATAAAATAAATAAAAATGCCCATCGGTTATTTGTAAAATCAGATTTATAAAACTTATAGAAAGAAAGTATATACAATGTAGAAAACATTGAAACAAAAACATCAAGGTCACCTGTCCTGGCAACATGACTAGTAACAAAACCTTTACTAAGTGCTAGAATGATTGCTGCAAATAATCCCCAATATCTTTCATTAAATTCCTTATATAAAAAATAAAATATTGAAATCGCGATAATGATTGCTGATATAGCTGATGGAATCCTAAAAGCGAACTCACTAATACCGAATATAACTAATGATGCTGCTTGAAACCATGCAATCAACGGTGGAATAACTGCCCACATTTCTGGTAAACTGTCAAAATACTTCACTAAAAATTCTTTTCGGTGTAACATTTCAAGAACATTTGAAGCATAAACACCCTCATCCCATGTTTTAATATCAGATGCGCCTAATTGGTAAAAAAATGCTAAAAATAGTACTATCCCTAATATTATATATTCAATTGTATAATTAAGGAATTGATTTTTAATACCTTCAACAACTTTTTTTCTCATAACCAAAAATGAAAAATATTTTTACATAAAGATATACTATAATTATTTTTTAGATAAAATTTCATTGCACTAATGTTTGATTCTTGTGTAGAGACATGTATTTCTTCACAATTATTACTATAAGACAAAGATTCGGCTTTTCTTAGAAGTTTACTTCCCAAACCTAGCGACTGATAATTTTCATGAACAGCTATTAGACTGATATTAGCTATATCTTGATCCAATTTGATAGAAGTAAATCCAACAATTTCATCATTAATTTGATAAATCAAAACATAGTCGGCAATTTCCTTATTCACACTTTTCTTAATCCAGTCATAATACAATTTTTCAAATTCATTATTATTAAAATTAGGGTCATTTCTAAATCTAGAATATTTACCACTTAAATATGTCAATGACAGGAGATCATCGTTAATTTCGTTTGATTGGTAAATTACTATTTCTTGTTCATCTTTAATTATTTCTTTATATAATTTTTTACTGAAAGTAACTTTAGTATCAGCCAAAAATCCATTTAATTCCTCTGCCCAAATATTTTTTTCATTATCATCTCTGTCAATATAAAAATAACAAAGTTTATAATTTTCATTTTTTAATTTTAACAACGTGTTTTCTAATTCTTGTTTTGAATTAATATTAATTAATTCAGCTACTTTGTATCCAAATAACTTAGAGTCATATTCTAGAAATCTAATATTATTTATCATTTTTAGAAATTATAGAACGAATAATATAATTTGGTCTTTTTTTTGTTTGCTCAAAGGTTTTGCCTACATATATACCCACCATACCTAATATAGATATTATCATTCCTGCAAGGAACCATATAGACGTAATTATACTTGTGTATCCTAATTGTATAATTTTTCCATTAAAATATCGTATCACAGTAACTATCGCAAAAATAATAGAAACTAAAGATATAAACATGCCAACTTTTACTGTTATTCTTAATAATTTATCAGAAAAGGAAAAAATTATATCAAAGGCTAAATGTAATAATTTTTTAAAAGAATATGACGTCTTACCATATTCCCTTTCATCATGAGTTACGTCAATAGATGTGCTCTTGAAGCCCACCCATCTAACCATACATGGCAATATCCTTATGCTATCGCCCATAGTTAAAACAGCATCTATCACATTTCTTTTATATATCCCATAATTCCCAATCGTATAGTCTTGTTCAGTTTCAGACAAATATTCAAGTATTTTATAAAATAGTTTTGAAAATAATTTTTTAAAGAAACTATCATTGCGAAAAGTTCTCTTTGCGAAAACTATATCTACATCTTCGCGAGTGGCTTTATTGTATAATGAAATAATATCTTTAGGATTATCTTGCAGGTCACAGTCCATTACTATAATCCACTCACCATTAGATTTTTCTAATCCAGCAGTTATTGCTTTGTGTTGACCAAAATTTCGAGATAATTCAACACCAATAACATTATGATTTTTTTCAGCAAGCTCACATATTACTTCCCAGTCACAATAAGGGCCACCATCATAAACAAAGATAACTTCGTAGGTGGTTTTTATCTCATCAATAGATTTTTCTATTTCAGATAAAAGTGTAGGTAAGGCTTCATGACATTTATAGACTGGTATCACTACTGAAATTTCTGGCATAAGCAATATAATTAAAAATTTTTTTGTAAAAATATGAATTTTTTAGATAATTGTATTTTTTCATGTGTTAAAAAATTTGTTTATTCTTACAAAATCGTAAAAAATCTTAATTAAAATAAATATACAGATAATTAAGGTTGCTTTTGAATTTAATTAAAAGCCTAATTAAATCATTTGTTTTAATATATTTTTTCTTAGCCATTACAAAAGAGAGATGCTAATTTGTAACCTCTATTTTTATTTTTTATCTTTTAATTTTCCAAATTCTATATATATTTGTATTTAATTTATAAATAAAAATATTTTAATGGGTTTAAAAAATACTATTAGTATATTTATATTTTTTATTTTAGCTTCAGTGAGATTGCATGCTCAAAATTTCACTGAATTGACTTTCATTGAAAATGAAGGTCAATGGAATGAGGAGATTAAATATAAAGCTAATATAGGTAATTCAGATATTTATATTACTACCAAAAGTATTAAAATCAATTTAATAGACCCATCTTTTAGTGATTCTATCTATCATAGAAAAATGCATGCTCCTGATAAGCAACAAGATCAGTCGCCTTTAAGAATAAAAGGTCATGTATTAGAAATAGAATTTAATGGTGCGAATTTACCCTCATTTGAGAGCATAGATCCCATGCCCTTCTACTATAACTATTATCTATGTAATAATTCTGATAAATGGGCTACTAAGATTCATCCAGTGAGAATAATTAAAATGCATGAATTATATGATGGCACAGATGCTTTGATTACCAGTAGAAATGGTAATTTAGCAATTGATTTTTATTTATCACCTTATGCAAAGGTTAAAAATATTAGTTTTTCTATTTTAGGAGTAGAAAATATAAAACTGAATGATAGCATCATCATAATTCCCACTACGGTAGGAGTATTGCAATTAAAAGCACCAAGAGCTTTTCAAAATGATACAGAAATACCAATAAAATATAAGATAAAAAGGAATAATATTTCATTTGTTTTGCCAGAAGGTTATGATAAAAGCAAAGAACTTCATATAGATCCAGATATTATGTTTTGTTCTTACTCTGGAGCTACTTCAGATAATTGGGGTTATACAGCTACATATGATAAACAAGGTTTTTTATATGCTGGGGGTAATAGTTTCGATATGGGGTATCCTACCACTTTAGGTGCTTATGATACCATTTATGGTGGGAATGTAGATGCGGCTATTTCTAAATATGATACTACAGGTTCATTTTTGATTTATAGTACCTACTTAGGTGGTTCAGGTGCAGACGTGCCTATAAGTATGGTAACAAATGATTTAGATGAATTATATGTACTCACTATCACAGGCTCTAGCGATTATCCCTATTCTACTGGATGCTACGACTCTACTTTTAACGGTGGGACTCATTATATATTAACAGTAGTGATAGATTATATTAATGGCAGTGATTTAGGTATAACTGCTTTTTCGCCTGATGGGACAGGAATCATAGCATCTACTTATTTAGGTGGCACAGGCAATGATGGGTTAAATGCTGCTACCTCATTATTACATAATTATGCAGATGATGCTAGAGGAGAAATTATATTAGGTAGGAATAATGAAGTTTACATAGCCGGTAGTACATATTCAAGTGATTTTCCCACTACTGCTAATGCATTTCAACCTATTCCATCTTTAGGACAGAAGGGTTTTGTTACTTGTTTAGATAGATATCTATCTCAAATAATGTGGAGTAGCTATTTCGATGGTAATGGTGATGATGCTATTTATAGCATTTTCCTTGGTAGACAAGATGCTATCTATATAGCAGGTGGCACTACGAGTAGTGATTTACCTACAACTAACAATGCAATAATGCAAAATTTTCAAGGAAACGTAGATGGATTTATTGCTAGAATTAGCAATAATGGTGCTTTTCTAAATGCTTGCACTTATTTTGGTACTCCCGAGTATGATCAAGTATTTTTCGTGAGAACAGATAAAAATGATAATGTTTACATATATGGCCAAACTAATAATACTACCAATGCTTTAGTACAAAATGCAGGATGGTATACTCCATCTGGTGGGCAATTCATCACAAAATTAAATAGATATTTGACCTCTACATATTGGTCTACTAGATTTGGCACTACACCTGGATTTATTAATTTGAGCCCATCAGCCCTAACAGTTGATTATTGCGATAATATTTATCTGTCTGGTTGGGGAGGATCGATAAATCAAGGTAGTACTAATGGGTTGCCAATTACTTCTGATGCTTTTCAAACTACTACTGACGGTAATGATTTCTATTTTCTATCAATAGACCAAGATGCTACTACATTATTATTTGCATCATATTTTGGTGGCAATATTAGCATGGAGCACGTAGATGGTGGTACTAGCCGCTTTGATAGACTGGGACGTTTATATCAATCTATTTGTGCAGGATGTGGCAGCCATAGCGACCTCCCTACTACTACAGGTGCTTGGTCTAATACCAACAATTCTTTTAACTGTAATAATGGTGTAGTAAAAATAGATTTTCATTTACCTGCAATAGTAGCAGATTTTAATGCACCTAACGTAGTGTGCCAAACAGATAGTGTACATTTTATCAATATTAGTCATATACCTACTACAAGTAATCCTACCTTTCACTGGAATTTCGGTGATGGCTTTTCTTCTAATCTCATTAATCCAATTCATTATTATTCTAATGCCGGCGTATATACTATTACATTAATCGTTCACGACATTACTAGTTGTAATGGCTTTGATACTATCCAAAAAACTATTACAATTTTAAACAATGATATTGATACATTAAGTGATATCCAATTGTGTTTAGGACAATCAGCTAATATAGGTATTACTTCACTACCAGCTCAAGGACTTACATATTTATGGACACCATCTGATTATTTATCAAATCCGAATATTAGTGATCCGATAGCTAATCCACCTCACGACACTACTTATACATTATTAATAACAGGCAGTGAATGCTCACAGACATTTATTCAACATGTCAATGTTATTGATTTAGTTGCTAATGCAGGCGATGATACCACTATTTGTATAACTCCGATTACATTGTATGGAAGTGGTAGTGGCGATACTAATTTATTCTTTATCTGGTCTTCAAATGTTAACTTCACTGATACTTTAAATAGCTCTATATTTGATAATTTCGCTATTATTCAGCCTACTAGTAGCCACACTTATTATCTGCAAGTGAGTAATGGCTCGTGCTATGACATAGATAGTGTCAAAATCAATCTATATCAGATAAGTACAAATTACCAAATTCAAAATACTTCCTGCTTCGATTATTGTGATGGTAATGCTACTCTTGTAGTTGATAATGCACATCTCCCAGTCACTTATAATTGGAGTAATGGATTAGATAATTCATTTATAGATTCATTATGTACTGGCAAATATTATGTTACTATCACTGATGCTGAAGGCTGCATTAAGTATGATTCATTATTAATTAATAGTCCACCACAGCTAATAGCAAATATAAATGGTTTTCCAGAAACTTGTCCTAATGCATGTAATGGTTCATTAAGTATATCAGCTAATGGTGGTACTCCGCCATATTCGTATCTATGGTCTAATGGATTTAGTAGTCAACATATTAATAATTTATGTGTGGGGGAATATTTATGTACTGTCACGGATGCTAATAATTGTAAAACTTTCGATAGTGATTCAGTAATTTTAAATTATATTTTCTTTGATGCAATGGCATGGGTAGATCATGATACCATTTATCAAGGTCAATCTACCACTATTCATGCTACTAATTATCCTAATGTTACTTATCAATGGTCTCCACCATTATATCTCGACGATCCCACTAAACCTTCTCCTATAGCTACACCACCACAATCAATTTCTTACATTGTTACGATGGACGATGGTAATGGTTGTTATTATTATGATACAATAAATATAGTTGTATTAGAAGTTTTTTGTGAGGAACCATATATTTACATTCCTAATAGTTTCACTCCTAATGGTGATAATCTCAATGACGTCTTGTATGTTTATGGAAATTATATCGAGTCTATGCATTTAGCTATTTATAATCGTTGGGGACAAAAAGTTTTCGAGACTAATGACAAATACATCGGTTGGGATGGATATTATAATGGCGATCCTGCTCCTCCTGGCGTATATGATTATTATTTAGAAGTTTACTGTTATAATAAGCAAAAATTTCAAAAAAAAGGAAATATTACATTACTTAGATGAAAACATTTTTAATTTTATTTTGTTTGTTTTTTTCTGTCATATCTGTGCAATGTCAAGATATACATTGGAGTCAACTATTACAAAATGAAACTTTTAGAAATCCTGCTCAGATAGGACTCAATCCTAATATTTTTCGTCTATATACTTCTGCTAAATTACAATGGTATTCTGTCACAAAACCATATCAAACTTATTTGATCTCTGCTGATGGGCAGATACTAAAAAGAGTGCCACATATGGATCAGTTAGGAGGTAATTTGATGGTTTTTAGAGAATTCGCTGGTGATGCAAGCTATGGCACTACTTCTACTGCTTTAGGATTATCATATACTAAAGGAATAGAAAGTAGATATTTCCATATTCTTAGTTTGGGATTACAAGGTTGGTATAATTTCAAATCTTTTGATTTTAATGAATTGCATTTTGGTGATCAATTTAATGGAAATATGTTTGACCCTAATCTACAAACTAATGAGCAATATATCGATGAAAATCTATCTTATTTCACTACGACTTTAGGTGTAGCTTATCAACTGTATTTTTCTAATTCACAATTTTTAGAATTTAATTACGCTGTAGCTAACATAGGTAATGCAGATATTTCTAATAGTGAAGGAAGTAAATTTATTTTACCGCTAAATCATCGTGCTTCCATTAGATACTATAGTGAAGAGCTACTTAGGAAATATTATATCGATGTTATGCTTTATTACTCATTTCAGAAACCTTTTTGGGAGCTATTGCCATTATTAAAAATCATGAAACCTATAGATAAAAATAACTCTATTAAAGGTATTGGTGGCTTGGTAGGTGGCAGAGTAAATGATGCTTTGATATTAGGTTTTGCTATTGAGGGTTATGACTGGCAGGGACAAATTTCATATGATATTAACACTTCATCACTTACTGCAGCTAGTCGAGGGAGAGGCGGGTTCGAATTAAGTATTTATAAATATTTTAATCCTGCTAGTATTTATAATAATAAATATAAATTCAAACAATCATGTCCAATTTTTTAAGACTCTTTTTAATTATATTTTTATGCTCATTTTATTTAGACATAAAATGTCAATTTTTAAATAATTCTACTACTTATGATGAATATGTGGCTAATATAGGCAAGGATTTGACTATTAATCAAAATTTCAATGTAGGTAAATTAGCTTTAAATGAATTTTTAATAGATTTAGCTCGCAAACATTTTAATAATGTAATAGAATCAGACTCATTAACTCATTATCCTGAAACTCTATATTATTTAGGAGAAATTTGCAGATATCTAGAAGACTATCCAATGGCTAAGCAATATTATCAAGGATATTTGATGTTTCCAGAACATAAAGATGATCTTTGCTATCTACATACTAAAGAGCTTTTAGCTAATTTCGAAAATATTTATATCTATCATACATCAAGCAATAACATTACTACCAGACATCTACCATCACCACTCAATACACCTTACAGTGAATTCGCAGCTATAGAATATGGTGATGGCGGAGAAATATATTTCTCATCATATAGTCCTAATCTCACAAAGCAATATAGCTCATTATTCCCAGCTTATTTCAGGTCTGATATTTATAAAACCTATTATCTACCAAAAGGATTAGCAGTACCACAAAAAATAAAATTTCCTAAATCAAAAAAGGAAACACATAATGCTAATCTTACTTTAAGTCCAAATCAAAAATATTTTAGTTTTACTAAATGTGAATACTCTGGCGAAAATTGTAAAATTTATTGGGGAGAAATTGATGAAAATGAATTTATAAAAAATATAAATGAAGCTCCAATAAACATTAATAATAGTAATCAAACTCAGCCATTTCTTTTACTAACTGACAATGGAGATGGAATATTATTTTTTAGTTCTAATAGACTTGGTGGATATGGTGGCTACGATTTATATTATTCTATAGTTAAAGATTTTAATTTTCAGACACCGATTAACCTTGGCCCAATAATAAATACACCTGGTAATGAAATTACACCATATTATGATGAGCGAGATTCTACCTTATTTTTTAGTAGTAATTTCCACACAGGGTTGGGGGGTTATGATATATTTTCTACAAAAGGATACCTTAATACTTGGCAAAAGATAAAAAATCTGGGCTCACCTATCAATTCTCCTTTTAATGATTTTTATTTTTATAGAAATAATTACGACTATGATGGATATATAACATCTAATAGAAAAGGATCTTATTTCATGAATGGACAATATTGCTGTTATGATATTTGGGCTTTTTACTTAGAAGAAAAGAAAATAGCTACTACAGAAAATGAAATATTTGATACTATTAGCAAACAAGACTCGATAAACCCATTGAGAGATGAGATACTATCTTTATTACCTATTACAGTGTATTTTCATAATGATATACCTGATCCTCGAAGTTGGGATACAGTGACTAAATATAGTTATGATGAGTTATATTTCGAATATCTCAATTTGATAGACAAATACAAAAAAGAATATAGTAAAGGGATGAAAGGCAAAGACAAACTAAAAGCAGAACAAGATATAGAAAATTTTTTCCATACAGAAATAATTGCTGGGTTTGATAAACTACAACGTTTCACAAATTTACTCTTAGAAGATTTAAAAAATGGCAGTAATATTACAATAAAAATTAATGGATATTGTAGTCCTTTGCATACTTCAGAATATAATATTAATCTATCTAAGAGGAGAATTTCAAGTCTTAAAAATTATTTATTAAAAATCAATAATGATGAATTATCTACCTATATAGCAGAGACAAATCCATCTGGAGGCAAATTAAGAATAATCGAAGAGCCTATGGGCAAAGAATTAGCTTCGCCATATGTGTCAGACAATCCACAAGATGCACAAAAATCTATTTACAGCATTGCTGCTTCACATGAACGTAGAGCTCAGATATCTTCTTACATTTCAGATTTTAAAGGTAATAAATTGGAAAATAAATCTGGCATATTTCATGCTGATTCATCATTCATAAGCATTACTGCTAGCGAATTGGCAAAAATAAGTAATATTAAAATTCCTATTTATAATTTAGGTAATCAGTCATTTGATATAGAGAATGTAAATATATCATCGGACTGCATAGAGACATTAATTCTAAATCCATCTGTGCAGCCTAATGAAAAGACATATTTAAATCTAATAATTAAAGATGGCTGCCACATAAAGCCAGGATTGATAACTATAAAAGTGAAAACCAATATTAGTGGCGATGAAACTCATCTAATAAGTTTATTGATAATTGCAGATAAATAATACTAAGTAGCGTTATAATATAAATAATAATCATAAATTTTGCTTCGAAAAAATAATATTTGTATAAAAAGATATTCGATTCTATGAAAGAATCAATGAAAATAGCTAGTAAAAGCATAAATGACTTAAATACAAAACCTGATTATGTAAAATCTATGACTATTTTCCCTTATACAAATATTATATTTTAGAACGCTACTTGGTATAAAACGCCTATTTCAAATAAATCATTTTATTCTCAAAAAGCTTTTTAATTTTGCAAATAAAATTTATAGAATTATGAAATGTAAAGTATTTGTTTTTTTATTATTTCCAATTTTCTTTTTTAGCTCATGCCAAAAAAATAAAGCTAATGAGAAAAATAAGCCAACACAAGAGGTTTCTTTATTAGTGCCTACATATATGGAGAGCCCAATTAAAGAATGGGTTTATTTCGTTCAAGCTGATCATCCAAATTTCAAATTTCAAATTGTAAGCATGAATGATGATAATTTCCACAGTGATACTACATTTAGAGATTTTGATTTAATTTTTACTGCAGAAAATATCAAAAGTAATAAATATAATTATGTTAATATAACCAGTGAAGCTATAGTATGTGTGGTATCTTTTGATAATCCTTTTTTGCAATCAATAATTAATAGAGGCATTAGTCCTGAAGATTTAAAAAAAATTTTCAATAAGCCAGATTCATATTATTGGAAAGATTTTTTCCAAAGTGATAGTAAGATTAATGAAAAAATATCTATCGTACTTCCCAGTGATAGATATGCACTATTAAATCAATTAAAAAATTGGTTGCAAATAGATACTTTGCCGATAAATACACAAACAACAGATACAATTTTAAATCTACTAAAATCTCAGAAAAATTTATTGACTTTTCTTCCATCCTCAGTTGTCTATGACCTAGATACTAAATATAGAAAAGAATTTTTATATATAATACCTTTAGATCTGAATAATGACAATTGGATAAGTGATGATGAATATTTGTATGATAACATAATGATTTTAGGACAGGCAGTGTTAAACAAAAAAATAGATACATCATTGATTTTAAATTATAAAATGGTTTTTTCTACAGATAATCCATTAAAAGATTCTTTGGTAAATTTAGTGAATAACAAGCAAAATATTAATAAAAATATTTTCGAAAAATTTGGATATTTTGCTAATTAAGACAATAATTGATGTCAAAATTGTTAAATATATATTTAAATTTATAGAATTAGGAATTTAAATAATAAAAAATTATCACTGATACATTCATATTTCTTAAGAGTATCATTGATTTTTAATAAAATATTTCTTATAAAATCTCTGCTGGTGAAATTATTTGTAATTTTTATATTTGCTGGCTTCGATAATAATAATTGTCAGAACCGCAGATTGTCTGATGGGCTATGATTTACAAAAGGAATAGAAAAATCATAATAAATCATTAAAATAGTTCGACTGCGCTCACTACAAGTCATAATAAAATCAGTGGTTCAGACAATAAAAGAAGTAATTTGTGTTCATTTGTAGAAGATAATTTTAAGTTTAACATAATTTAAACATCTTGCTTAAACTATAAACTTTTCAACTCATCAACTACTAATCAACTCCTACCCCTATCTACTTTATCACTTATCACTTATCACTCATCACTCATCACTTATTTACCCTTTCACCTCGTCACCCAGTCAATTATTAAAAAAACACCTCAATTCTATAAATCAAATTTATAACCTAAAGATATGCTAATAACGTAGTTGTGCACTTTGACAGCATAATTATCTAATGTAGAAACATTTAAAAATCCATACCCATATTGAGCACCTATACTAAAATTATTAATATCTATTCCTACTCCACCATTGATACCGAAATCTATTCTATTAAAGTCTGCAGGTATATATTGCCCCCACGTTAGCGTTCTTTCATATAATAGAGCATCATTCCTATATTGCTTTTCTTTACCAAACAAACCTATACCTAAATATGGTCCTGCATAAACATATATTTTAGGTTTACCTATATTAAAATAAAATTTAGCATTAATAGGAACATCCAAATAATGAAGTGTATATTTATCTCTTATCATATCATCTTCATTGAAAAAAAATCCACGAGTTTGAAATGATAAACCTCCCTCTAGAGCAAACTTATCTGAAAAGGAATACTCCACATAAGGATTTACATGAAATCCTGTCAACATACTAATATAATCTTTATAATTAAAGCCACTATGTTTATAAAATACACTTGATAAATTGAGGCCAGCTCTAGCTCCCAGGCTAAGATTTTGCGAAAACATCGCATTTGTCAATGACATAATCATTACAAAACTAAGAATAATAATCTTTTTCATATTTTTTTACAAATATAATTTAATTTTTTAAATTTTAAAAAATTCTTAGCAATTATAGACCAAATTTATAACCTATAGATATGCCTAACACATAATTATTAGTTCTAGTGTCATCATCGCCTATGGTAGATAGGTTTGCTATTCCCCAGCCATAATTCAACCCAACGATAAAATTATTAATATCGAGACCTACACCTATATTTAGTCCAAAATCAGTAGATTTCAAATCATCGCCCCAGTCTATATCTCGCCTAGTAGTATTGGTATAATTACCTAAAGTAGTTTCTGTATAAATTTTACCTCCTATTCCAAAGGCAACATATGGACCCACATTACAAAATAAATTTATATTTCCTAAATCAAAATTAAACTTAGCATTTACCGGTATATCTAAATATAAACTGGTAAAACGAAACTTAAAATGATTCTCTATAATTGAGTAGCCACGAGATTGAAAATTTAAGCCGGCATCTATTGCGAAAAGATCTGAAAAAGAATACTCTATGAAAGGATAAACATGAAAACCTGCAAGCATTTTAAAGTCATCGCTCAAGGTCTCATCATCATTTTTAACTATCATATTTGATAGATTTAGTCCACCTTTAGCACCTATACTTACATTTTGTGAAAAAGCATTTATCGACAAAATAAAAGATAAAATAATAACTATAACTAAATTAATCTTTTTCATAATTTTTTATACAAAATTAAATAAAAAAGAGCAGAATTCTAATATTCTGCTCTTTTAAGATATTTTAACAAAAATTAAATCCACTAGAATGAAAATCTAACTCCAATATTAAGTCCTATGCTGCTATAAGGCAGATATTTTTTAAATTCTTTACTAGGCTCTGCTGTTGATGGAGGATTATCATAATCATAAGTAATATCATCTACAAAGTCAATTTCTTTATCATCGGTTGTTAAATTTGGTAATCGATCTGAACCATTTACAGTGTATTTTGTCATAACACCTTTGGTAGGAGCATAGCTCATACCCACTAAATTTAATTCTCCATAAACAGATATCAAATCTGATATGTGATACATAAGTCCAAGAGTTGATGAAAGGCCAAAAGCCATTCCACCATTTAGTTTCCACTCTTGTACTTCTTTATTTTGTAGTTGATCATTTATATAATCCTCACCTAAATAGCTACAAGTGATAGAGCCAAAGCCTAATATAACACCAAATTTAGCATAAGGGTCTAGCTTTTCAAAACCACTAGCTATGATTATGGAAGGATTTACTCTAATCATCTGGCTTTTTATAGAGATTTTTTCATAATCATAATATTTAGTATTATAAAAAGTATAGGTAGATTTAGATTCTCCAGTAGCCTCATCACCTAATAAATATGTACATTGCAAATCTATACCGAGATTACTATTAAACATGTAGCCAAGATTTAGGCCAAAATCTAGCCCTTTGCCCAATGAGATTTTCACATTTTCTGCTTTTTCGATATCATTTGTGCTTTCATAATTGTATAATAATGATTGATTAGCTATTCCCAGATTGTAGCCGCCACCTACATTAATATAAAATTGAGAATAAGCTGCTACACTAAATAAACTAATGAACATTACTAGAGTTAGTTTTTTTGCACTTGAATTTAATTTTTTCATATTTTCATTTTTTTAATTGGGTTGTATTGCAAAATTAAACAAATTTATTTAATAGATTTTCCTATAAGTTATTATTTTGTAGTTTTATGAGTAAAAGCTATTACTCATAATCTTAATTAAATTATTAAAAGTACTATTTTTAGTGAATATATCTTAAATATATGCTAATAAAGGAATATTATTATATAAATATAAAATAAATTTGGCTAGTTGAAAAAAAATTATTTTTTTTACAAAAAAAATGAAGACCAGAAACCACAAAAAACGGGGCGAACACGAAAAGCCAGACGAGTAGGGGAAAATTTAATAAAAAATAATATAATGGATGATAATCAACCTCAAATAATAACAGTAAAAACATTACTTACAAATGAAAACTTGAAAATACCAAGTTATCAACGACCTTATAAATGGACAACAAAAAATGTAAATCAACTTATTGACGATATTCTAATACACAAAGAAAAGTCGGAATATCGCTTAGGAACGCTTGTCGTTCACAATCACGACAACATTTTTGACATTGTTGACGGACAACAACGAACAATTACATTGACATTGATTGCATATGCAATAACTCAAAAACCAAACAAGAAGATAGAAGAAGAAAAAATATTAAAAAATTTTGATCCTAAACTTTTGAATTTATCTTTTACAAACGACATTTCAAAAGTGAATATCCAAAACAACTACAAACAAATCGAAAGACGAATTGCAGATTTTGACGAAAAATCAATATGTTTTTTTTTAGAGAAATGCACTTTAGTTGAAGTTATTTTGGATGATATTTCAGAAGCATTCCAGTTTTTTGATTCCCAAAATGCGAGAGGTAAAGACCTTGAACCACACGACTTGTTAAAGGCATTTCACTTGCGAGAAATGAATAATTTTTCAACGGAGGAAGAACGCAAAAAGGCCGTTGAAAAGTGGGAAAGTATGGATACTGCTAAACTTTCAAAATTATTTTCTCAGTATTTGTTCAGAATTAGAAATTGGAGTAACGGACATTCAGCACGATATTTTTCAAAAGATGACGTTGACGTTTTTAAAGGTGTAAGTCCTGACATTGAAGAGAATTATCCTTTTGCTGCAATGCTTCGTATTGCTCACTTTTATGTTGAAGAATACAACCGTTCATATCACAGAAATATTGACAAACGAGAAATGAATTTCCCATTTCAAATAGATCAGACTATTATTAACGGCAAGAGATTCTTTGAAATGATTGAGTATTATCAAAAAATGATTAATGTCGTTAAATCAAAAGAAATGAGCGAAAAATATCCTATTTTGAATTTAATCAAAACTTATGAAGGTAGTTTCCGAACAGGAGACAAATATATTCGCAACTTGTTTTATTGTGGCTTAATTTATTACATAGATAAATTCGGAGATAAAGATTTATCAAAAGCTATTGATAAAATTTTTGTTTGGGCATATTCATTGCGTTTGAAACTACAAGCTGTTGGACTTGATTCTGTTGATAATTATGCCCTCAATCAAGGACATTCGCAGATACAGTTATTTAAAAAAATTAAGGAAGCAATTAAACCTAGCGACATACTAAATATTCGACTTGAAACTTTAAAAGAAAATAACTCAAGCAAAACAGATAAAATTGTTGAACAATTCAAGAACCTAAAATATTATGAATGATAATCAAACGAAATATTACAGCATTAAAGAGTTATTCAGTACAGACGACTATGTAATTCCAATCTATCAAAGAAATTACGAATGGAGCGAACCTCAAATAACCCAACTTATTCAGGACATTGTTGATTACATCCTTAAAAGCAAAGTGTCAGAGAACAAACCTGAATATTACATTGGCTCATTGATTGCTTACGAAAGAAAATTAGATGGCAGTGTAATCTATGAAACTATTGATGGACAACAACGCTTAACCACATTGACCTTAGTTTTGAATATAATCAAAAATGAGTATAAAATTGATTTAAATTGGTATAAAAAACTCAATTTGTCTTTTGACAGCCGTAAAATTGCCTCTGACACACTTTCTTATCTTTTCAACGGAGAAAGTTTAGATAATAAAGAATGTAATGTTGCTATTCAACAAGGTTATTACGATGCAAAAAAATCATTAGCAAAAATTTTGGCTGACAATAATTTGACTATTGAATGTTTTTGCAATTATTTCTTTGAAAAGGTTACAATCTTACGTGTTTTAGTGCCAGAAGATACAGACTTGAATCACTACTTTGAAATAATGAATAGTCGTGGTGAACAGTTAGAAAAACACGAAATCTTAAAAGCAAAAATGCTTGAAATTTTGGAAGATGACAATTTGAAATATGCTTTCAACTTGATTTGGGAAGCAACTTCAAATATGGAAAAATATGTTCAATACGGTTTTTCGATTGATCAAAGAAATGCAATATTCGGAGAAAAGGATTGGAATAATTTAGTTAACAAAGATGATCTTTATCAAAAGTTACAAATTCCAACAGCCAAACAAACTTCGGAAGAAACTTTGACAATAAGCGACATTCTTAAAAATATAACCAACCCAATTTCTGGCAATTCAAATAAAGTAGATGAAACTCCAGAAAGATTTAATACAATTATCAATTTTGAAAACTTTCTACTTCATATTTTAAGAATTCAAACAAAATCCGATATTCCTTTAGATGACAAACGACTATTAGAGCTCTTCGAACCATTTTTGAAAAAAGATGAGAATGACTTGAATAGGAATAAAGAATTTGTAAAAGAATTTGGTTACAATTTATTGAAAGGTAAGTTATATTTTGATAAGTATGTTATAAAAAGAGAGTTTTCAAATGGGACAGACCATTGGAGTTTAAAACGTCTGAAATGGTATGACGGGAACAAAGTAAGTTATGTAAACACATTTGACGCTGACGATGCTGAGAGTAATGAAGGTGTAAACAGAGAAATTTTAATGTTGCTTTCAATGTTTCACGTTTCAAGTCCGACCTTAGTCTATAAGCATTGGTTGAACGCTTCGCTGAAATACGTTATGGAATATTCGGGAACAGATTTAGCAAATGATTATAAATTATATCTTGAAAATTTAGCAAAAGCATTCTTAAATGACAGATTTTTAGCAAAAAGCCCAAAAGATTATTTTGAAATTATTTACATAAATAACGGCATACAAAAAAATACTGTAAATGATATTGACAAAAACAAACTCAATAAAGGTACTGCTGTAGAAAATTTTATCTTTAACTATCTTGATTATTTGTTATGGCAAGATTACAGAACCCATAAAAACTATTTCAAAATCAAAAGCGAACAAGCATTTATAGACGATCGTGTAAAAAACTTTGAATTCACATTTAGAAGTTCAGTAGAGCATTATTACCCTCAAAACCCTATTGATGAGAATTTAAAGTTAAAAGGAGAGGATGCAAAATGGTTAGATAATTTTGGGAATCTATGCTTGATTAGCGGTAGTAAAAATTCACGTTTGAGTAATTTTATGCCAGCTGCAAAAAAAGATTATTATACAGGAAGCCCAACAATAGATAGCATAAAGCAACGCATTATGATGGAATATGATCAATGGGACACAAACGGCACTAATAACTATAATGAAATTGAAGAACATAGCGGGAAAATGATGGAAATACTAAAAATAAATTATGGATTGTAAACCCTTGCAACAATACGATAACAATATGTAACCGCACTATTTATGGTACGATTGCAGTTCTATCCCACCCGTAGGGGCAATTCACGAATTGCCCAAAAATGTATAAATATTATTTATCGGTAAATAAAGCAATTAAAACACAGAATAATTTTATTTCATGCGATTATTTTCAATGAAAATTGGGAAATTAATAATTCATATTACTATTTTTTTTCCCCACTCACTACTCCACCACACATCTTTTCTATCACATCTATATCATCAGTAGAGAGACCGTACGGCTCATAAAACTTTTGATTTATCTCATTTTCTCGGCTTTTGATTAGATTTTTATAAAAGTCTATCTACTACCAGTTTTTTTTTAATTAAATAATACTTCCATTGTTTATCACGTATCATATGTATAAATTTCTAAATAATTTCTTTTTATTTCCATTATACCAAAAAAATTCCTATCTTTGTCTTAAATAGATATATTTTTATGAAATACGGCAATATCAGAGAGGAGGAACTGAAAAATAAAATAGCTAACGATTATTTTTGGTTATATGATTGGACGAGAATAATTGGCAATGTAGATTTTTGCGTTACCATGCATAAAGGTACAAAAGATGATACAGAACCTCCATCTTTATTATGGGCTGAAGCTAAAA
This sequence comes from Bacteroidales bacterium, assembly GCA_033809015.1. Classification (GTDB taxonomy): domain Bacteria; phylum Bacteroidota; class Bacteroidia; order Bacteroidales; family DTU049; genus DTU049. Next base: position 8,530 of record JAPXMM010000011.1, on the reverse strand, counting down.
AAGGCTCGTCAGATATTTATAAATCTATTGTTCAGCTGATCCTCACTATTGGCAGAGCTCGTACTTTTGACAAATATCTACCACCATCATACCTCGGAGCATTTGATGCCGAAAAGATTGCCTTCATCCCTTATAATGATATTCATGATATATTTTACATTACTGATTTTAACTGGAAAGTGACTCCTTCTGATTATACTACTAAAGAATTCCAAATGATATATGATAAAGTTAAGAAAATAATAGATGAAAATGCTCTTTTATTTGAATACGAAAAAGATGATAAGGAACTTAAGACGTTTATAAAAAATAATTTCAAATTAGGTAATTTCGGTCAGAGTAAGATTAGGATTGATAAAAATAATTTTGTAATAGTTTATAATAAATGGCTTCAGACAGTTAAACCAACTATTGCAGTCAATTGGGATGCTGCCAAAAAAACTGGCATCATTGATGGTGATTTTTATTTAGCTGATTTACTATCTGAAGATAATGTTACGCTAAAAGATAAACTTTTTGTTTTGCTCAATAATGATCATTATGAACTTGATAGAAAAACTGATGAATCTGGTCTATTTAGTAGCAAGAAAGCCGAATTTAATGATGGTCAAAAAGCACATAATCAATTCTGGAATAGATATGAACGCCCACCATTAGAGGAATACTGGGACTATATCGTGGAGAGACGAGATCTACTAGTGCCTCAAGACATCAGAGAGAGAAAAGGTAGCTTCTTTACACCACAGATATGGGTAGAGCTTTCCCAAAAATACATTGCAGATGTGCTGGGCGAAAACTGGCAGGATGAATATTATGTGTGGGATTGTGCTGCTGGCACAGGCAATCTGCTAAATGGACTAACCAATAAATATAATATTTGGGCTTCTACTATTGATGAGCAGGATGTAGAAGTGATGAAAGATAGAATCAGAAATGGTGCTAACTTATTGGAGAGCCATGTATTTCAATTTGATTTTCTAAATGATGATTTTTCTAAATTGCCAGCAGGTTTACAGGAAATTATTAATGATTCAGAAAAAAGAAAAAAATTAGTTATTTACATAAATCCTCCCTATGCTGAAGCTACCACTGCAAAAACAGTAACTGGTACAGGGAAAAATAAGGCAAAAACAGCTACTGACAATAAAATTTATTTAAAATATAAAAATGAAATAGGGAATGCAAGCAATGAAATTTTTGCACAATTTTTAATAAGAATTTACAAAGAAATTCCTGATTGTATAATTGCAAACTTCTCTACTTTGAAAGCTATTCAGTCTAATAATTTCAGAATATTTAGAAATGTCTTTCAAGCAAAATTGTGTAAACTATTTGTAGTGCCAGCATATACTTTTGATAATGTACAAGGTGAGTTCCCAATTGGTTTTCATATATGGGACAGCTCTGTAAAAGAAAAATTTGATTATATAAATGCTGATGTATACAATGAAAAAAGTGAATTTATTGGCCATAAAGGTTTCTATGGTAATCTACCAGAAAGCATAAATAAATGGATTAAATTATTTGATAATAAAAAATTAAATGGTATTGGTTTTATGGGCAATCCAGCACCAGATTTTCAAAATAACAAATTTTTAAATATTTATAATATTATTGGAACAAGACATGTGAATTATTTTTATTTTAATTATAAAAATCTTATACAAGGTTGCATTTATTTTTCTATTAGATTATGCATAGAATCCACATGGCTAAATGACAGAGATCAATTTTTATGGCCAAAAGATGGCTGGCAAACAGATACTGAGTTTCAGAATGACTGCTTAGCATTTACACTATTTCACACTCAGAATAGAATTACATCAAAAGAAGGTACTAACCACTGGATACCATTCACAGAGGACGAGGTGAATGCAAGAGATAAATTCGATAGCCATTTCATGACCGATTTTATCAGTGGCAAATTAAAATCTACTGATGAAAACAATATTTTTGATAATTCAGAAATGCGAAACACTCCTTTGGTTTTTTCCGATGAAGCAAAAGCAGTCTTTGATGCTGGTAGAGAGCTATGGCAATATTATCATGCACAGCCAGATTCTAATCCTAATGCTAGCTACTATGACATTAGAGAATATTTTCAAGGTAGATATGACAATGGGAGAATGAAAAACAAAAGTGATGATGAAAAATACATGGAGCTTCTGGGAAATCTGAAAGATGCAATGTCAGTTTTAGCTAAAAAGATAGAACAAAAGGTATATGAATATGTTTTTTTGATAAAGTAAAAAAGAATATTTTTGATAAAAAAATAAATTTAATAGTTTTAAATAATTATTTTAATTTAGTAAAAATTCATTAATTTAGTAAAAAATCAATTAGATGAAAACAATTGATAAAGGTTGGGGCGGTACATGGACAGAACAAAAATTGGAAGCTTTCGAAAAATATGTAGATGCATATTTGACTATAATGTTAAAACAGAGAAAAAAATCTAATGTATGGCCAAAATCCATAATTTATTTTGACGGTTTTGCTGGTAGTGGTAATAGAATTTCTCCAAAAGATAAAGATACATTAATATTTCCAGAATTATATGAAGAAGAAATGAATGTATATAAAGGTTCAGCAGAAAGAGTTGTAAGACTTAATAAAAAATTTGATGAATACTATTTTATTGATACTGATAAGGATGCATTAAATAATTTAAAAAATAAAATAGAACCATACATGGATAAAAATTTAAAATATAAATTTTTATCCATTGATATAAATCATGCATTGGATGAATTTAGTAAATATTTAGATAATTCAAAAGTTGCACTCATTCTACTTGACCCATTCGGTATGCAATTAAACTGGGATAGTATTGAGAAATTAAAAAATAAAAATGATAAATCAAAAGATAAAAAAGTAGATATATGGATATTACTGCCAAGTGGTGTCATAATTAATAGACTGTTAGATAGGGAAGGCAAGCTTAAAAATATTGATAAATTACAAAGTTTTTTTGGTCAAAATGAAGATGAGATACGTGATGAATTTTATAAAAATAAAAAAGAAAATACACTTTTTGGCGAACTGGAAATTACTCAAAAAATTTCTAATCCTATTCAACATATAGCTAATTTGTATATAAGAAAATTAAAGAAAATCTGGACATATGTCACTGAAGAGCCTCTGATTTTGTATAATAGTAATAATGTACCCATATATCATTTTATCTTTGCTTCTAATAATGAATCTGCAAAAGATATAGCAAATGAAATAATAAATATAAAAAAATGAATACTACCAAAATAGAATGGACAGATAGAGTCTGGAATCCTAGCAAAGGGTGCAGCAAAATATCAGAAGGCTGCAAGTATTGCTATGCAGAGTCTTTTGCTAAAAGGCTACAAGCTATGGGAATGGAGGATTATAAAGACGGTTTCAATTTTAAAATTTTGCCACACCGCCTATATGAACCATTAAAAATAAAAAAACCACAAAAATTCTTCGTAAACTCAATGAGCGATTTGTTTCATGAAAATATGCCTGATGAATATCTAAATCAAATTTTGGATATTATCAAAGAGACACCACAACATACATATCAGATTTTGACAAAAAGAGCTGAAAATATGTTTGAGTATTTCAAATATCGTGATATACCAGACAATGTGTGGCTTGGTGTAACGGTTGAGAATTCATCATATATATATCGCATTGATATTTTGAGAAAAATAAACGCGACTATAAAATTCATTTCTTTTGAGCCTCTGATTGGTTCAGTAGACAAAATTAATTTACAAAATATTGATTGGGCGATAGTTGGTGGAGAATCAGGCAATAGAGCCAGATTGATGAAACCTGAATGGGTAAATGAAATCTATCTACAATGCAAAAAACAAAATGTGCCATTCTTTTTCAAGCAATGGGGCACTTGGGGAGCAGATGGCATTAAAAGAAATAAAAAAATTAATGGCAGATTATTTAAAAATAAAGAATGGCTAGAATATCCTGCTATAAAGCTATGAACAATTTTGATAATAACTAAACAATTGATTTTTAAAAAAAATTAATTATCATTTGTATATACAAAAAATTTTAAAAAAAAAGATGCAAATTATGAGAAAAACATTAACAATAATTTTGATTTTATTTGCTGAGTTACAAGCTTTTGCTACAGCACAGGCTCCAGACAAAATAATATATAATGGCAAGGAATATAGCTTGTATAGCAATCCATTAGAACCATATTTCGAAAAATTTCCAGACAAAAGGCCAAAAAGCGAAATTATGTCTACTGCATTATGGCGAGGATACGTTGCTACCTTCGAAGTTAGAGACAATCAACTATTTCTAAAGGATATAGAAATACAATGCCACGACACTACATCTAAAGAATCTTTCTCAATTAAATGGCGTAGTGTGATTAATGATGTTTTCCCAGATCAAAACAACATAAAAATAGATTGGTTTACTGGAATACTAGTAATACCATATGGGGAGCTTGTAAATTATGTTCATATGGGTTATGGTTCTACATATGAAAATTATATTTTGTTGGAATTTGAACAAGGTAATCTAAAACAAGATCTTCAAATGGATTACAAAAAATATGAGAAATTTAAAGAAAGACAGTTCCAGGCATTTAAAAAGACAAAAGAATACAAAAAAATAAAATCTGATTTAAAAAAAGACGGATATTCTGTCGAGTTTATAGATTCTTTCCTTAAAAATTATATTATAGATTATACATCAAAAATATTAACAAAATAAACTAAATGGTAATTGATTCTCAAAAAAATTATCCAATATATTTCATTCATTTCATCTGCCGATATGTTAATAAGTAAATTATGTAAAGTTGTAAACTAGTATTTGTATATTTTAGTGATGTAACGGAATAATCTACCATAATATTTTATAATTATCACGTTCCATTTTGTAAAACTACCATTCCAATTTATAGAACTACCTTCTGCATTTATAAAATTAGCGACCGCATTTATAGAACAGAAAATTACGAATAAATCTACATGCATTACACTAATATACATTTTATTCCAACCCTACCACATATTCCAATCCGCATTGGGAAATGATTTGCAATTTTAGGGACACACTGAATGATGTATAGGCAACATTCCTGTTGCCTATCGGCATTTCCCCAGCGGAGACTTTTTTTTGTTACTTTTTTGTGTAGTTGACAAAAAAGTAAATGTATTAAAAATATTCAATAATATTCATTAATTTACCCCATAAAATTTAATCAAAAAAAATCTATTTCAGCTAGCTATTTATCGTCCACCTAAACTCTACTCAAGCTCAAAACTCATCCATCAGGTTTTGTAAACCCGCATTGGGAAATGATTTGCAATTTTAGGGACACACTGAATGATGTATCGGCAACATCCCTGTTGCCTATCGGCATTTCCCCAGCGGAGACTTTTTTTGTTACTTTTTTGTGTAGTTGACAAAAAAGTAATATATAATAGAAATTTATTACTGATACATTAACAACAATAATTCAGTTATTTACTATACGCCTATTTAGAAAAATTTATTTATATATTCATTTGGTTAATAAATCATTTTTAATACTAATTTTATTTACAAAAATATAAGACATCTTATCTTTTATTATAATGTTTTTCGACAATTTAATAAGAATATTATATTAATATAACCTTTTATTAATATAATTTTTTTTATTTTACAAAAAAAGAAAATTATGAAACAAATTTTTTTAATTATGGTTTTATGCATAGCAATAAATGTAGGTGCACAACCACGTTATTACAAAGCTCAGATGCATTGTCATACAACAAATAGCGATGGACAGTATGCTCCTCTTGAATTAATAAATAAATATAAAAATGAAGGTTATGAAATTTTGATGATTACAGATCATAATTTTATTACTAATGCGGCACAATACTATATCCCTGGTGTTTTATGTATACGAAGCGAAGAAATAACATTTGACAGACATATGAATGGTTTTTTCTTAAATAATGTTATTGTACCAACTAGTAATTTTTCATGTCAAGATGCTATAGATGCAGTCAAATCTCAAGGTGGGTTAATTCAATTGAATCACTACTGCGCAGGATTATTTACACCAGATGCATGGGAGGTCTCTGCAAATGAAATATTGACTTTTAATAATGGGCCAGATATTTTAGAAATACATAATGTAGCTCAAGAGGCATTGCAAACGCATGATGATAGAACAATATGGGATTCTCTTTTAACAGCAGGCAAAATAGTTTGGGGTGGTGCCGATGATGACTTTCATCCAGCAGTACTCGAAAGTATCGAATTTAATAATGCGTGGAATATGATATTATTAGATACCCTCACCCCAAATAATGTTTATCAAGCTCTGAAAAATGGTGATTTTTATGCTAGCACTGGAGTAGAAATATATGAATACAATGTAACTGATATGGGTAATTATAAAATAATCGAAATAGATAGTGATGCATCAAAGATACAATTTTGGGGCCCAGGACATACATTGATTTATGAAGTAAATGGCGGTTATGCACAATATATCTTACAAGATTATGCATGTATAAGAGCAGAATTAATTATTGATGGAGTATTATCTCATCAATACGCATGGACTCAACCTGTTATATTAGATACTACTACTAATATTATTAATAAACTCCCTTTAATTGCAGATATAAGCATATATCCTAATCCCGCAACTACAGAAATATTTTTAGATTTGTTTACAAATAAATCTACCTATGCAGATATTAGTATTATTAATCAATTAGGTCAAAAACAATTAGATATTTTTAATGATAAATTAAATATTTACCAAAATAACATTCATGCAGACGTTAGCTCCCTTGATGAAGGGCAATATATTATCATTATAGAAACTCAAGACAGCTATAATGGAATTCCATTGCAAATTATCAAATAAAAAAATCCAAATTCTAAAATAATTAAAAATTGAATTCATATCAATATTCGATAAAGTCTATTATAAAGATTCTTTTATGTAAATATTTAATATAATGCTTCATTTATCCATTTGTTTATAAATTATTTTACAGTTTCTTTTCTATTTCCTAATATGGTAACAAAAAAATTTCATTATTTTTGAATAAAAAAATATATGGATATTTTTACCGCTTTAGAGACTAGACGCAGTGTCAGACATTATACTGGTGAGCAAATAGATGAAAGTAAAATATTAGAGGCTTTACGCTATGCCATGTATGCTCCTTCTGCTCATAATAGCAGGTCTTGGAGGTTTATTTTGACTTCAAACAAAGATCATTTATTGAAATTATCAGAGATACATCCTTATGCTAAAATGTTACCAGATGCTGCTTGGGCTGTGCTTTTTTGTAATGATATGAATGCCGAAAAAACAGAAGGTTATGGTGCTCTGAATGTCGCAGCTAGTATAGAAAATTTTTTATTGGCTATTCATGGTATGGGATATGGAGCTGTGTGGCTCGGCATTTATCCTCGAAAGGAACGTATCGATGCACTTAAAGAATTTTTCGATTTACCTGATTATCTCATGCCTATTGCTCTGTGTTCGGTGGGTGTACCAAAGCTTATTCCTCCACAACCTAATAGATTTGAACCAGATAAAATTTTAAAAATTTATAAATAAAATATTCTTGTCAGTATTTTATCATCATAATTAATCTGCAATATATAAATACCTGTAGATAAGTTATTAGTAGGTATTTTATATTTATTCATTCCTACTGACGTATCTATAACATCAGAGCTAAATAGTGTTTGCCCCAGAATATTAACTACTTTGCATGATAGTCGCCCCTCACTTGGAGTATTGATCCATAAATTTAAATAGTTATCGTTATTAAACAGTTTCATTATATATAAGCTATCAGACAGTGAAGCACACAAAAAATTATCATCTATGCTCACATCATTCTGATCTATTACATCTATTGCTGTTATTTTAGTACAAAATGATGATTGTTTGTCATTACTATTTAATAATAAAGGTAATTTTATTCTCTCTATTTGTCCAATCTCTAATCTCTGATTCCACAAGTACACAAACTCATTAAAATTGTCAAAACCAAAATCTATTTGCATCTTTTTCACTGGTCTAGTACTATTATTATAAATTATTAATTGTGGCTGCCAAAGAGATATACTATCTATAAAATCAATTGCTAATATCTGCAAATCTAATACAGAAGGTAAAAGAGACACAGTGCCATAGGCAGTATCAGAGCATGTATATTCATTAGAAACTACTAAAAAGACGTTATATATACCTTCATTATTATAGACGTGGAAAACATTGCTCCCGATTTCACTATTCAAATCTCCAAAATCCCAAAAATAATTTGTGCCAGTAGAATTAGTAGAAAAACTAACCTCTAATGGTGGATTACCATATTCTGGATCTATACTCATCATAGCAGCAGGAGTAGAATGCACTATAACATCCATTTGTGCAGTATCGCTACATCCATAATCATTTACAGTATATAGAAATACCTCATATGATCCTGTATCTGGGAAAAGATATTCAATGTTTTTACCATAAAAAAACTCATTATTTATATTC
>JAPXMM010000010.1:0-33112 GCA_033809015.1 Bacteroidales bacterium | reverse complement strand
TATCCACTGTTCATAAGAAGATTACAAATTTTGTTAGCTGGATATATTACAAGTTTCGTGGAGTAGCTACGAAGTATTTAACAAACTATATAATGTGGTTTGTAGTGAAGGGAAAGTATCTGGCGGAGAAGATTATAGAAGATACAGGGAGATTACTGAATTTGGCAGCGTCGGATAGGCGGGCATGGGAGCAGTACAGCGATTTGATGTCTAAAACATATTTATTCTATAACATTTAAATATTTTCTTTCACTTTCTCAATTAATAAAACACCCAACATACATTTTTTAATAAAAACTGTAATTAACTGTTATTACTCCTCTTTTTGTAATTTTACAAAAAAATGAAAAATATTTTAATTTTTTTCATATTAATTTTATCAATGAATCTAAGCCTATGTGCACAAAAGGATAGCACTTATACAGATTTAGAACTTGCTCTTCAAAATCCACAAAATGTAAAAATTTTAATATTAAAAAATAAAAAATTATATCAATTACCTTCAGATATTGGTTTATTCGAAAACCTTGAAATTTTAAATTTGAAAAGAAACAAAATAACAAGTTTACCATCATCTATTGTGAATTGCAAAAATTTAATAAAGATAGATCTTAGTTATAATAAATTAACAACTTTCCCAATAATGTTAAAAGAATTACCACAGCTAAAAGATTTAAATTTATATCATAATGAGATAGAATACTTACCTAGTGAGATAGGTGAATTTGTTAGTTTAGAAAAACTAAATTTAGCAGAGAATTATTTAACAGAATTACCACAGCAAATCAGGGAATTAAGTTATACTCTAAAGGAATTGAATTTGAGATTAAACGTTATATCTCTAGAACATCAAAAAGAAATAAGGGAAAAGTATTTACCAAATACAAAAATTTATTTCTCTGCTCCTTGTAATTGTGATTTATAAATAAAAAGACGAACTTAAGCTCGTCTTTTTATTTATATTTATTGACATTTAAATTATTTATTTTTCCTTTTTGATTGTTTTAAATCTTTAAGCTTTTTTTCATCGCTTTGTAATTGGTTTTCTTTAGATGTAACATTTTGGTTTAAATTTTCAATTTCTTCTTGGTTTTTGTTCATCTTTTTAGCCAGTTTTTTATTTTTTTTGTCTAATTTTTTAACATCTTTATTCGATTTTTTTATATCTTTCTGAGTGTTTTTAACAGTTTGTTTTTGCAAAGATATATCAGATTTTAGTTGTTCTTTATATGCATTTTGAGCAAATTTAACGAACATATCAGTTGCGGCTTTGGATGCGTCTGGATTAATTTCTGGAGTTAGAAATATGCCACCCATAGAAAAAGCAACAATCATTTTAACAGTACTGTCTTCTTGAATAAAATTAGAATAAACATCAACAGAATTTGTTGAGATATTCGGTAAAATAGCGTTGTCTGCAAATTGTTTATCCTTACCTTTTACTTTAGCTTTAGCCTTCTTCATTTCAGATTTCCATGCTTCGGAGATAATATCTACATTAGCTTTAGGAATGGAAACGATGTAACACGGGTTATTATCACCACCTATGTTTTGAATACCCGTTTCTACTTTTACTTCTTGTGCCATCGCTGACATACTTATAGCTATCATGGCAATTAAAATTAATTTTCCTTTCATAATTTTTTTTTACAAAATTAAAAAAATATTTTAATTTTGCAACGTAATCAAAATCAATTAATTATGAAAATAAAAAATTTAATTTTAGTTAGTACATTTATGCTAATATTTGCTGGATGCAAATATGAAGAAGGTCCTAATGTGAGCCTCAGATCTAAAGAAGAACGTCTATGTAACGAGTGGAAAATTTCTGAAAAATTAACAAATGGAGTAAAAGACACATTGACAGAGGCAGAATTACAAACGATAGTAGAATTTAAAAAAGGAGGAGATTATTCTATTACTGTACCTATTATAGGTGTTTATGTAGTTTTTACTGGTACTTGGAAATTTTATGATAACAAAGAAAAGATAATAACCACTTATGAGGCAAACATATTAGGTACCCATATAGAGCAAAAAGACACCTCAAAAATATTAAGATTAATGAAAGATGAACTATGGCTTAAAGGTAAGGATAGTACAGATATTGTAGAAATTCATTATATTCCTAATTAAAAATTTTAAAAAACCCAAAAACAAAAATATATGAAAAAACTAAACGTAATTTTATTAACAGTTGTAGCCAGCGTATTAATGCTGACAAGTTGCTCTCCTTATGAAGAAGGTCCAGCAATAAGTTTCAGATCTAGAACAGAACGTCTATGTAACGAATGGAGACTTACTAGACTTTATATTAATGGAACTGAACAAACTCTGTCTGCTTTTGATCAACAAACCACATTAGAATTCAAAAAAAATGGTACTGTAAATTATTCTTATGCAGTTATGGATTCTACAGCTATTATAATCACTGGTAGTGGCACATGGGAATTTAATGATGATGAAACAGAAGTTATCACTAAAATCACCTACACAATAGGTGGAACAAAAACTGACACATTCAAAATCCTTCGCTTAAAAGAAGAAGAATTGTGGCTCAAGAATAATCAAGATGGAGATGTCGTAGAAACACATTACGAGCCTAAATAAAAAAATTAAAACAAAAATAAAAAGAGGATATAACTAAAGTTATATCCTCTTTTTTTATTTATAAAATCTTCTAAAACGTTAAATCAAAGAGCCATCCGTGAGACTCGAACTCACGACCTGCTCATTACGAGTGAGCTGCTCTACCTGCTGAGCTAGGATGGCATATCGGGATGACTGGACTCGAACCAGCGACTCCTTCGTCCCGAACGAAGTGCGCTACCAACTGCGCTACATCCCGTATAATATTTTTGCAAAATTAATATTTTATTACAAAACTACTTATTTAATATTCATCTGATTCTACATTGATATTTTCATAAACTTTTTTAAGGAATCTATCTTTAGTCGTAGTAGTGGCTATGTAATAAGTATATCCTTTTTCTTTACCACTAGATTCTAATGTTCTAGATTTAGAATCTGTATTTATGATAAGTTCATTAAATTCTTTTCTAGATGATAATCCCTGCATTAGTCCATTGCTGTATGAGAAAAAATACCAAACATTAGGAAAAGGTTGTAAATAAATGGTCAGTCTATCTCCGCTACGTCTAAGTGATAACTCAATGATGCCATTTACATATTTATATGCTTGAGTACCATTAGCAATAGAAATACCAATTCTACCTTCTGAAATATAGGTCTTAGTCTCTGGAATATATTTGAAAGTCAAATCATTAAATACAAAAGTATGTTTCAGCTCTTTGGGAAATTTTCGAATATTGCCATACAGATTTAAATCATTAATAACATTCATTGCCGTAGCACTATCTAGATATTCTTCTATAAAGGATAAAAATAATTCATCTTGAATATTTAGATTTTCATATTCTGATGCTAAAATATCATTAGCCAACATCTCAAGAGCTTTTTCATTAAAATAGAAATCTAAAACTGTATTAGCGGTAATAGTAGTGGAGAGGTCAGATTTTTTATAATCTACCCTACCATAGAAATCCATATTTACTCTACCTAGATTAGATCCTAAACTTAATTTCCCTTCTCCTACTGCATCACAAGTTTTTGTATTTAAGCTCAGATAATTACCTTTTTTAGTAATACCATCAAATTTTTCTTTAGATGCTATTTGATATTCTCCAGACACTTCATCATAGCGTAAAAATCCATTAGATGACACTAATTCTACATCTCCGCCATATAATTTTTTTGTTAAAAAAGCTGGATAAACACCTGCTACTCCTTGACTAGAAAAATATAATCCAGCAAAGATAATATCACCATTTATATTTTTAGGTTGTGGAGGAATAGGTATCAATATGTTATTAGGATTAATACTATCATTGATTTTCACCCATTGTTTGGGCAATGTATCACACGCGTGTGATATTTTCATTCCACCATCAAAAGTTAAAAATTCTTGAGGAGCCAATAAATAAACATTACCAGCAAATAAAAAATAAGGATTAAGTGTGAAATTAATACTATCAGAAATTTTGCCATTAGCAGTAGTTTGCAAATTATTATTTACTGTTATTTTATCGAAATTGATTATTTGAGAATTTTTATTTTGGTCTATATAATCATATTGTCCTTTACCAGAATAGCTTTTTTTACCATAAATCCGAATATTACAATTGTGCAAAATATGATATTTAGTATCTAAATTAGCTAAAACAGTAGAATTTTCTAATGGTTGCATGACAGCACCTGTTGAAATATTTATAACTCCATCTTTGGGGAAAATAGCTGCATCTGCTACTTTTATGAAAGGAACCTCATATGCTATTATTTGTTTATTTTTAATATTGTATTTAGCTCTGCCAGCAATAAATGAGAGTGAATCCTGTGCTGGATGAGTAGAAATGAATCTAGAACCACTAAGGTCCATATCTACCAAATCTCTTATCGGTGTGTGAGTGTAATCTATTCCACTATAATGAGTTGTATAGAAATCTATTTCTTCTTTGTCCATATACCAATCAAATTTATCCATATAACAGATATATTCATTAGCAGGGAAACGTATCATAGAGCTCTCACCAGCAGTCTCGAATGTTCCTTTTCTTTGTTCAAAGTCTACATGTCCTTTATAGATTTTAGTTTCTAGAGCTAACTCATTGAGATCAAAAGTTTTTAATGCAAAATCACAAGTATCTGTATCAAAGGCTCGATTTTTCATGACAAAACGCTTACTGGTCATTATAGCATTCAGAAATTCTATCTTACCATTTGCTAAAAGACTTGAAGGGCTATAATCTAAAATACCATTGAAAACAACTTTTTCTTTATAAGCAATAGCCGGTTTATCTTGAGTGTGAATAGCCATATAATCATTTTTAGGATACCAAGAAATTTTAGCATTTTCGATACTTACAGGTGGATATTGCACACCAGTAGTACGCTCTGTTATGACATAGCTATCAGCTATTCCTATCGTAGAATCTGTGAAAAATAGAAAATCTTTACTATGAGCTATTGAGGTAATATACTTTAACGTCCCCTCACCATTTAGCCCTTGATTAGACATAGTAATTTTATTAGTAAAATTACCTTTGCCACCATATGCAGGTAATCCATTAGTAGGTGTCTGGTGAGAAATACCTAATGAATAGTCGGGCATTATTATCAATGGTTCATAAATATCTGGGAAAATACCACCAGATGATAAATAACCATCAAACTTAAGAGAATCAGTTGCGAATTTGTCTAAATTTTTCAAAGAATATGGATTAATGTGATAAAAGAAATTGTCTCTGAGATATACATCTTTGTAAATACAAGATTTATCATAATAAACATAAGATATTTTTTTACTATTAAAAATCGGATATTCTGGCATGTAAATTTTGCCACTTCTATTACTAGGATGATCTATTAATAGCTCACCACTAATATCCTCTATCACATTTCTAACTCTTATCAATGGATATTCACCATATCTATCTGGTACCCTACTTCTCACATAGAAATTCATAGAATCTACATATGGCATATTAATTTTAAACTGATCATAAGAAAAATAATATTCTCTACCATAATAATTAAATCTACCTGCATTGATTAACCCATCAAAAATAAAATCTCTATCTTTTTTGACAATAATTTTTTGTTCTTTAGGATAAACAACCACATTTTGCGAATCACTTAAAAAGACACGTGATATACCTTCTAATTTCAAATCATAATTGATCAAGCTTAATTTAGCATTATCTAAAGATTCTACAACAGAGTTAAATTGTATAACATCGAAATCTTTTTTACCTGCATTAGCATCTACATAATTAAAAACTTTATCTTTCACATACACCATATCAGTATTAGGATTGTAATCTAAAAAACCTTGTAAAGCAAGTGAAATTATTTGTTGTCTAATTATACGAGTGTCTATTACTCTATATTTAGCAAAATCTAAAACAGAGAAATATCTTTTACCAGTTTTATCTGTAAAATCTTTAATATATTGAAGTGGATTTTTCTCGTCTACACCTTGCAATTTTAAATATTTATTTTTAGAAAAATAATTATTAGATTCGAAAAGAGCATTGCTAGAGGAGCTACCTTTTAGCATAGTCATGCGAATCTCGGGAGCACCGATGGTCCAATATAAAGCCTCGAAATACATATCTAGTTTATGATAAGTATCATAAAATGGCATAGGATGTAGTCTCTCATTATCTCTGATAAAACTAATTTCTTTTGTTGAATCTTGATATTTAAAAACTAATGATAAATGATAAATAGAATCTTCATTTAGATATAATACTACCGAAGCATCTTGACTTTCAATACTATTTTTTCTAATAGAAAAACTCTTTGATTGAGATTTGATGAATAGATTATTGTTATAAAATAATTTAATTGTAGCCAAATTGATACTATCTCCAGAGCCTATTATGCTAGCACCCTTTACAGAAAAACCACCTTCATAATCAATATTTTTAAAAATATTTTTAATATAAAAATTAGATTGATACGAGTAAAATTGAGGATAAATAGCTTGTTCACCTGTTTTGTCAGCAAAAATTCTTTCTAACACATAGCCTGTAACAGGTTGATCACCAAAATAATCTTTATGGTAAAAATTAACAGTGTCTGCTCTATAATCTCTTGATTTCAATGATATAGAATAATTAGAAAGTAAAGCATATACTTTATCGGGATCTAATAAAGCTCTCTCCCAAGTCATCTTACCTCCCTTACCGACCCATTTATTACTACTCATATAATAAATGCCATTAGTTTGATAAATTACCGAGCTATCACCATATGCATAGCATACTAGACTAGTATTTAGGAAAATTATTTTTGGCTCATTGTCATACTCAAATTTGAAATTATTAGAGGTACTTATCCATGTAGTAGTAGGCGATGAGTATAGAATATTATTTAAAAATAAACTATCACTTTGTTTTAAAAATTGAATAATCTTTTGCCCACGCTCTTTTGATATTATATTATCATATGTTTTTGCCCAATCAGTAAAATCACTTTGCCATTTACCACTTTTTTGTATATTTACTAAAGAGTGTATAAATGCTAAAAAATAATCAGTTCCTAAGCGTTTTTTTAACATCTGATAAGATAAATTAATTATAGATTTTTTTTCCAAATCAGTTATAGAACCCCAGAAACCAGAAAATTCTCCTAATAAAAATGCATCAATATTTTTTAATTCACTTTTGCTCAGATTCCTATCGGAACTAAAAACTTTTTGCAAAGTAGAAATATATTCTGCTGGGTTTTCACTAAATGTCGTTACTTGACCATCCAAATAAATAAAACTAAAAAAACTAATAAAAATTAAAAATGCTTTTTTCATAATGGTGTAAAAATATTTTATCAATTTTAAAATTAATAAGCAAAAATACTAAAAAGTATAAACTTTTTGTAAAAAATAAAAATTAAGTAAAAGAATTAATTGTATGAAATTTAATTATGAGTTTTGATAATAACTATATTTTTATAAGAGTTTCAAAGTTGATATGTTGATAATGTTAAAAGTCTAAAAGCTTAAGTATAACGTATATGCTTTTACACTATATTATACTATTGTTATTTATTATTTTATTGCAAATCATTGTCCAATATAATTTTGTTATACTTTAGATGCATTTTTGGTGTTATTTCTTTATCAAGAAAATATTTTTTATTTCTCAAAAATATTATAATTTTGACAGAATTTTGATTTAATATTTTGTACCTAATTCAAAAAAGATTGTTTAAAGAAAATTATGAAAAAATTTATTTTATTAATTTGCATATCATCATTTACTATAGCATTATTTTCCCAAAATCTTAGTTCTAATAATCCTAAAGCTATTAAGTATTATAATGACGGAATAAAATTTTACGAGAATTATGAGAGTTTAAATGCTTTAAACAAGTTCAAAAAAGCTGCAGAGTTAGATCCTCAATTTATTGAGGCACATCTATTAGTAGCTCAAATATATAGCGATTTAGAATCGTATGATTCGTCTATAGTATATTACAAAAAGGCTATTGATATTGATAAAGATTTTTTCCCCAATGCATATATGATAATTGCTAAAATTAGTTATATGACAGGTAAATATTCTGATGCTGTGAACTATCAAGAGCTATATTTTAATCATCCCAAATTATCAGATTTCCAAAAAACCAAAGCTGAGTTAGATTTAGATTTATATCGTGGTGCTTTAGAGCTGTACAATAATCCTGTACCTTTCACTCCAATTAATTTAGGAGCTAATGTCAATTCTAGTTATTCAGAATATTCACCTGCATTGACTATCGATGATAGTACAATAATCTTTACTAGAAAATTGCCTAGCATTGATAACAAAAATGAACAAGAAGATTTTTACCAAAGTAATAAATTAAAAGATGGACAATGGTCTAAAGCAGAACCTTTGCAAGGAGAATTAAACACTAATAATAATGAAGGAGCTCATACAATATCTGCAGATGGTAAAATAATATATTTCACTGCATGTAATAGAAGTGATGGTTATGGTAGTTGCGATATTTATAGAAGCTATAAAAGAGGCAATATATGGACAAAAGCAGAAAATGTCAAAGAGCTAAATTCCGAAACCTGGGATAGCCAGCCGAGTTTATCAGCAGATGGTAAAATAATTTATTTCGCTTCAGCTAGAAGTGGCAATATGGATATATATGAATCACAATTATTAGATAATAATAAATGGAATAAACCTACCAGATTACCTAAAAATATTAATACTGCTAAATCTGAGTTGACACCATTTATACATCCTGATGGTAAAACATTATTTTTTGCTTCAGATGGACATGGTGGTATGGGGAAATATGATATTTTTTATGCTCAAAAAATCAATGATACTTTGTGGACAAACCCAATAAATATCGGCTATCCTATAAATACAAACAAAGATGATGCTTTTTTATTTGTAAATGCTAATGGTAATAAAGCGTTTTTTGCTTCAGAAATGTCAGGTGGATTTGGTGGCTACGATATTTATATGTTTGAGTTACCTAAAAATATAATCTCTAATCCAGTTACCTACTTCAAGGGTTTAGTATTAGACATTAACAATAATACTCCTATAAACAATGCTGTAGAAGAATTATACTCTTTAAATGACGGTACATTAAAAGGAAAAGCAAAAACAGATTATGATGGCACATTCATATTACCATTACCTACAGGTACCACTTATGCTCTCAATGTAAGTGCAGAGAATTATCTTTTTTATAGTGAACATATAGAGCTCATGGAGACTAGGGATTCTTTGCATCCATTTATTAAATACATTTATCTGAAACCTATTCAAAAAGACCAAACTATGGTACTTAATAATATTTTATTCGATTTTGATAAATCAACATTAAGGCCTGAATCATATGTAGAATTAGAAAAATTATATAAATTTTTAATAGAAAATCCTAATTTAATTATTGAAATTGGTGGGCATACAGATAATAAAGGGACCAAAGAATACAATCTAATACTTAGTGAAAAAAGAGCTAAAGCTGTTTATGATTATTTAGTTAGCAAAAATATTAATCCAAATAGGTTAAAATATAAAGGCTATGGAGATACAAAGCCAATTGCAGAAAATACTACAGAAGAGGGAAGACAATTAAATAGAAGGACTGAAATTAAAATATTGAATAATTAAAAAGTATTTCAAATATTTTTGAATATGGTTTTATAAAACATATGATTTGTAGGGGAAATTAAATAATTAATTTCCCCTACAAATTTGTTAACAAATCATTTCACAATGCGGTTATAATTTGAGCTTAAGATTTATTGAAAAAAATATTTCTTTAATAAAAAAATTTGAATAAAAATTATTAGCAAAACGCATTTTTCAATCATTTAATTAAAAAAATGTACATTATCTATTTCAATGTAGCAGAAATATGGTATTGATTGAAATTTTCATAAAAGTTTAAATTAAACTATGATATATTAATTAAACAAAATTCCAATTAAAATTTTTCTAATTGTATATTTTAAAGAGAATTAATAAAAATAGAATTTATTAAATATAATTCTATAGAATATTGTTTAGTAATGGTGTTGAGCAATTAAAAATTATTAATCATATATCATAGATTATTTTAAACATAAAAAATATAATTGTGTAAAGTGCTTATTGACAGATAGATAGAAATTATTTTAAAAGTATTAAAATTTTTTATTACTTCCTATCCTCTACCCTACTTGCATCGGAGCTCACAAGTATTTGTTATTAATCAATATAAATTATTAAAAACATCACTAGTTTTACCAGTTTCTATAGCATTCTTCAGTTCATAATCTACATCATAAATATTGTAATAATAGCCACTAATACCATACAAATAGCGAGCAATAGATGCTTTTAGCACAGTTTGAATAAAATTTTTTGATTTTTCTAGTTCAGTACTATCTATTTCTATATCATTATTTTTAGCATAATTCAAAAAATCTTTAAACAAATTATCTGTAATTACATATTTTTCTCTAAAAATTTCCTTATTAGGATAGTTTTTTAGTAATTGGTTCCTTATATTACCCATATTATCGATGGCGAACAGGTTGTATATATTTTTTCTAATCAATTGATTGGCAAGTTTAAAATTCATAGATGTATCTAATGGTATGAAAACATCTGGCATAATGCCGCCGCCGCCATAAACTGTACGTTTTTTTAATAATGTCAAATATTTTAATGAATCTGGCAAATGGATAGAATCGGGATGCATGAGTTCACCTTTTTTTAAACGATTTTCAATATCTTTATAGTATTCATCACCATTTTCATAAGGTTTTTGTATACATCTACCTGTAGGAGTATAATATTTAGCTACAGTAAGTCTGATCAAGGATCCATCATTCAAATAATATGGATTCTGAACTAATCCTTTACCAAAAGTACGTCTACCCATGATGATAGCTCTATCCCAATCTTGCAAAGCTCCAGCAACAATTTCGCTAGCAGATGCACTACGTTCATCCACAAGCACAATAAGTTTTCCTTTTTCATAATCTCCTCTAATAGTAGAATTATACTTATTCTCCGGTGTATTTCTTCCTTGAGTGTACACAATCAACTTACCAGCATCTAAAAATTCATCTGCTAACTGCACTGCTGTAGCTAAAAAGCCACCACCATTACCACGAAGGTCGAGAACTAAAAAATCAATTTGGTTTCGTTTCAATTCATTAATATTTGTTTTAAATTCTTCAATAGTTGTACGAGCAAATCTATCTATTTTAATATAAGCTACCCCAGGCTCTATCATATAAGCTGCATTTATAGAATTGAGAGGTATTTTGTCGCGAATTATTGTGAAATCTATGAAATCATTTTTGCCAGGGCGTTTTATAGTAATATTTACAGAAGTTCCTTTGGGACCTCTGAGTTTTTTAGTTACGAACTCATTAGTTACGAAATCTCCACAAGCTATAGAATCATTTATTTTTATGATTTTATCACCAGGGAAAATGCCCACCATCTCAGCAGGCCCACCAGCTATTACTTCTATGATGTTAATAGTATCTCTAATAATTTGAAATGTAACCCCAATACCTTCGAAACTCCCTAATAATGGCTCCTCTATGGCTTTTACGTCTTTAGCTGATATATAAACACTATGCGGATCTAATGCTGACAACATACCTTTAATAGCTTCTTCAGTCAATCTTGGGATATTTACAGTATCTACATAGTTTTTATTTAATACTTTTAGTACTTGAGTGAATTTTTCTACTTGTGTTGATATATCATCTACCGATGGTTCTTGATTTACTTTTTGACTAAATAAATTCCCACAAATAATAATTATTATAGCACTTAAAAATAGTTTTTTCATAACCTACTGTATCATTTATTTTAAACTAAATACAAAGATAAAATTAAATTTTTGAAATACATGTTTTAATTAATAAAAAATTATTTAGAAATCCTATTATCTAAACGCCTAATTCAATTAATTTATTTTATTTTGCAATAATAAAATAAATTATGATAAATATAGATAAACACAAAAAGAAATATTTGATATTATCATCTATTATTGGCGGTTGCTTATTATTAATTAGCTGGCCATTAAAAGGATTTCCACTATTTAGTTTGATTAGTTTAGTACCTTTTTTATGGATAATAGATTATATAGAACATAATAGAGACAAATTCATTGGTGGAGCTATATTTCGCTATACTTATCCAGGATTCTTAATATGGAATTCTTTTACTAGTTATTGGATTTGGTATGCAACAGCAGCAGGCTCAATATTTGTTATTTTAGTAAATGCAGCACTCATGTCATTTACATTGCAAATGGCATTTAATCTAAAAAAATGGTTGGGTAGCACCAATAGAATTGGCATTATTTATGTGATTTTATGGATTTGTTTTGAATATTTACATTTTAATTGGCAGCTCAGCTGGCCATGGCTTACATTAGGCAATGTATTTGCTACTATGCCTTCTATAGTACAATGGTATGAATTTACTGGTGTTTTAGGTGGCACACTGTGGATATGGCTAATAAATATTTTAATATATTTTATCATTAGATTTTTTTATTTCAAAAAGTATAAAGATAGAGCATTTCATGTATATGTGCTTCTTTTTGTTTTTATATTGTTAATACCAATTATTTATTCACTCATTAGATATAAAAATATACCATTAGAAAGTAATAATAAAGTAAATGTTTTAGTGCTACAACCTAATCTAGATCCTTATGAGGAGGAATTTAATATTTCTCCTCAAGATAATATCGCAATAATTAAAAAACTAATAAATAAAGTAAATGCAAAAGATGTAGATTTCATCGTTGCTCCAGAAAGTAACATCCAAGAAGGTATTTGGGAGGATGAATTTGATAATTCATATAGTGTAAATGAAATAGTAAATATTTTAAAAGATAAATATCCTAATGCTCTATACATCACGGGAGCATCTACATATAAAGCATTTAAAGATGGAGAAAAGATTACTAGTACAGCTCGGTATAATAAACATTATGATTTTTATTATGATGCATATAATACTGCTCTATTTATAGATACTTCAGGAGTAGTTGGTAGCTATCACAAAATAAAATTAGTGGCAGGTGTAGAGCAGATGCCCTATCAAAACATAATAAAACCTATTGAAAAATTTGCTATTAATTTAGGTGGAATATCTGGTAGCCTCGGCAAAGATACGATACCATTTGTTTATAAACATAATAATGCTAATGTAGGTGTGGGCATATGCTATGAGTCAGTATTTGGCGAATTTATTTCTAAATATATCAATCATGGAGCTAATTTATTATTTATTATTACCAATGATGGTTGGTGGAAAAATACTTCTGGTCATAGACAACATTATTCATATGCAGCACTCAGAGCTATAGAGACGCGAAGAGATATCGCTAGAGCAGCTAATACTGGTATAAGTTGCATTATTAATAGACGTGGTGAAATACTATATCACACAAATTATTGGGAAGAAACAGCTTTTGTAGCTACATTATCTCTATGGGATAATAAAACTATTTATACTATTTATGGCGATTACATAGGTAGAATTTCGGTTTTTGCTTTAATTTTATTAATATTAATAGATATTATAAAATTTATCATTAAAAAAATACATAAATAAATATCAAAATTAAAATAAGTTAAACATTATTTTAATTTGTATACCAAATGTAAACTAATAATATTATAATTTTCTGATAATTTTAAGAGAATTTATATAAATTTGCACTAGGTAATGTAATCGCATATAATCATGATTAAAACAAAGTATTTTTTTATAATTTTATTTTTTATTACAAGTATAAATATATCATATACACAATGTACTATTAATGCAGATTTTGATTATAATCGATTATGCATTAATGGGCAAGTACAATTTATTGATCAATCATATTTTATAAATCCAGGACTAATAACAAATTGGCATTGGGATTTCGGCGATGGGACTACTAGTAATTTACAAAATCCTCTTCATAATTTTCTATCAGAAAATACATATAATGTTACCTTAATTGTTACTGATTCTTCAGGTTGTAATGATACAGTTATACAATCTGTTTATGTAAATAATTTACCTAATGCTTCATTTTCTCTTTCATCGATAAATATTTGTTCAGGTTCTTTAGTTTCTTTCAACAATACAAGTACTGGTCTGGGACTTAACTACCATTGGGATTTCGGTGATGGGAATGTATCTTTAATAGCTAATCCATCACATACTTATATTTACAATGGTTCAGGGCTTACCACACATACTATTCAATTGATTATAACTGATAGTAATGGATGTAAAGATACAGCTACACAAAATATTAATGTTCATTCGTTGCCAGAGGCTGATTTTACAGTTGGTACATCATGTTTAGGAACACCTACTAATTTCATCTCAACATCAACAACTACTAGTGGAACAATAAATAATTGGCAATGGGATTTCGGTGATGGTATAGGAACTGCCAGTGGACAAAATGTAAGTTATCTATATAACAATCCAGGGATATATAATATTACCCTTATAGTAACAACAAATTATGGATGTACTGATACTATTATTCACCCTGTACAAGTAAATATATTACCAACAGCTTCATTCACTTTTAGTCCAAATAATGTATGTTCTGGTTCTACAATTAATTTTAATAATACCAGCGTAGGCAGTAGCTTAACATATTTATGGAATTTCGGTGACGGTAATACTTCTACTACAGCAAATCCATCTCATATTTTTTATTCTAAAGGTTGTGGATCACATAATTTTCCTGTTAACCTTACAGTATCTGATATTAATGGATGTACAAATAACATTTCAATGAATGTTAATATATTGCAAGAACCAGATGTTTTGTTTGTCGAAAATAATGGATTTACATTTTGTCATACTGACACAAGTAGCATTTCAGACACAGCAATAGTTTATAATTATTCTGCGGATATCTCTTGTATATCTTCATATAGTATTGATTGGGGGGATGGTTCACCTATTGAGAATATTTCCTTACCATTTGATAATTCACATCCTATTCAACATATTTATAATTCTCTTGGCTATTATATTGTTACTTACACAGCTACAGGAAATAATGGATGTATAGCTGTTTTTCATGATACAGCAGCTGTAGAAAGTAATCCAGTGGCAAGTATCATCGGTCCTCCTACTGGTACTAATATAGGTTGTGGACCATTAGAAGTTTGTGTAACTAATATGAGTCAAAATATTTCTCCTACTACTATTATGCAAATAAATTGGGATGATGGAACTACTGAAATATTACCATCATCTTCTGTAGGTGATACTATTTGTCATATTTATCATACAAGTGGTTGCGTTGATGGTGTAATGGACAATTATTCTATTACAATTACGGCAAATAATGCCTGCGACTTTTCTACTGTATCATGGTCACCTGTTAGAATTTATGGGCCACCACAAGCTAGTTTTACTGTTAATAAGATTAATGCATGTGTAGGTCAATCAATAACTATTACTAATACCACAATACCTAATAGCTGTGCCTCTAGTACTTTTACATCTTATTTTTGGGATTTCGGTGATGGCACTAATTATGGACCTACAATAGTTAATTGGAATGTGAATCCACAACAAACAATAAATCATACCTATTCCGACACAGGTCATTATGTTATTACTTTAACAGCAACTAATAATTCAACTAACGGTTGTGGAAGTACTTCATTTAATACTACTGTAAATATTGGTGCTACTTATGCAGAATTTGTAGCGGACACAGTTTGCTATGGAGATCCAACGCACTTTACTGATTTATCTTGGACAAATTTTGGTACTATTACTTCATGGAATTGGAACTTCGGTGATGGTTATACTAGTACTGCTCAAAATCCTTCTCATTCTTTTAATAATGCTGGCGACTATAACGTGTGCTTAACTGCTACTTCTAATTATGGCTGTTCTAATACCATATGTCATCAGGTACACGTGGATACTTTGCCTTATGTTAATTTTTCTAATACTACAGCTTGCCTTCATGATACTACTTTTTTCACAAATTTATCTCATGGCTACAGTTCAACTATTGTGAGCAATCAATGGAATTTCGGTGACGGCACTACATCTACTGATATTAATCCTTCTCATGTATACACCAGTGCTGGTTCATTTAATGTTACTTTAACTGTAACTGATGCTAATGGCTGCACTAAAAGTATCGTACATCCTGTGACTGTAAAGCCTTTACCTGTAGCTAATTTCACTGCTGATGATGTATGTTTGGAAAACTTATCAAACTTTTCATCTACTGCTACTACTAGCAGCGGCAGTATTGTTAGCTATCAATGGGATTTCGGTGACGGTTCCCCTATGGGCAGTGGACATAATGTAACTCACCTTTATGCAGATACTGGTACTTATTATGTTACTCATATCGTAACAACTAATAGCGGTTGTATGGATACTATAATTTTGCCAGTGAGAGTAAATGCTAACCCAGTAGCCGACTTCATAGCTGATACTGCTTGTGCGGGCACTGCTACCATTTTTACTGATCTTTCTATTCCTATTAATGGCTCTATAAATTATTGGAATTGGAATTTCGGTGACGGCACTACTAGCAATGTTCAGAACCCTACACATATTTATGCGTCTGGAGGTGATTATAATGTTCAATTGATCATTCAGAATTTGAATGGTTGTACAGATACCATTAATAGAAACATAATAGTAAAGCCTACTCCTACAACTAATTTTAGCTTTAATAACGCATGTTTCGGTACATCAAATAATTTTTATGATGCATCTAGTCATAACTCAACTAGTATAGTAAATTGGCAATGGGATTTTGGTGATAGTTCATTATCAAATATTCAAAATCCATCTCATACATATTCAAATTATGGTATATATAATGTTTCATTAATTGTAGAAAATGATATGGGGTGTTTCGATACAATGTATCAAAACGTAGAAGTTTATGCTAATCCTATTGCTGATTTTGTTGCCAGTGTAGCTTGTATAGGTTTTCCTACATCATTTCAAGATTTATCTACTACTTTAGGTGATGCTATCACAACATGGCAATGGGATTTCGGTGATGGCATAGGAACTTCTAATTTACAAAATCCCAGCTGGACTTATTCATCTGGCATTCCACCATATTCAGTAAGTTTGCTAATATCAGATATTCATGGATGTAGAGATAGCATTACTCATAGTATTAATTTATATCCACAACCGACTGCATTATTCACAGTAAATGATGTTTGTTCAAAAGATACTGTTCATTTTATAGATCAATCTTTTAGTTCGAACGGTTATATAGTCGCATGGAATTGGAATTTTGGAGATGGTATAGGTACTAGCAATTTACAAAATCCGAATTATATTTACTCCTCAGTATCTTCTATAACCACATTTAATCCATTTTTAATTGTAACTGATAACAATGGATGCACTGATACCATAAGTAATACTGTAACTATATTTCCTCAACCAATAGCAGATTTCATAGCTGATACAGTTTGTTCTGGTAATTACACTCATTTCACAGATGCTTCTTCACCAGTAACTGGTTCATTAATTTCTTGGCAATGGGATTTCGGAGATGGTATTGGCACAAGTAATGTACAAAATCCTTCATATTTATATAATCCTGTTAATAATATTACCAATTTTAATGTAACTTTAATAATTACTAATAGTAATGGATGTAAAGATACTATTATGAGAACTATTGTTGTTAATCCACTACCCAACCCTAATTTTACAACTAATGCAGTTTGTTCAAGTGATATGACAATGTTTACAGATTTATCATATAGTAATGGAGGTAATATAACACAATGGAGTTGGAATTTTGGAGATGGAATAGGAAATTCAAATATTCAAAATCCTAGCTATACATATGCTCCTGTTTACTCTATCACAAATTTTAATGTATCTTTAAATGTTACAGATATTAATGCATGTACTAATGACACTACAATATCAATAGTAGTTAATCCTCTTCCAATAGCTGAATTTTCAGTTAATCCTACCTGTTCTGGGTATCAATCAATATTTAATGATTTATCCACAAGTAATGGTGGCAATATCACAGAATGGCATTGGGATTTCGGTGACGGTACTGGTATTAGTAACCAACAAAATCCTACATATTTATATCCTGCTACATCTACAATTGATTATTATACAGTAATATTAGTAGTTAAAGATATTAATGGTTGCATAGATACAGTCTCACATCAAACAATGATTATTCCTTCTCCAAATGCTAATTTTATTAGCGATACTGTATGTTCTGGTAATATGGCTCATTTCATTGATCAATCTACAACTATAGGAGGTACAATAACAGGACGGAATTGGGACTTTGGTGATGGTATCGGTATTAGTAACCAACAAAATCCTTCTTATTTATATCATTCAGTTAATAATACAACTAATTATAATGTAAAACTTATAATTACCAATTCTTATGGTTGTAAAGATACAAATTATAATATTGCTACAGTTTATCCTTTGCCAATTGCCAATTTTAATAATAACATAGCTTGTTTTGGTAATCCTACTAAATTTATTGATTTAAGTACTAGCAATGGAGGGAATTTGAATTCTTGGCATTGGGATTTCGGAGATGGCAATAGTTCTAATCAACAAAATCCACAACATACTTATTCAGATTTTGGTTATTTTCCTGTTACTCTTACAGTTACAGATATTAATTCATGCATTAATGATACAACTAAAACTATAATAGTAGATTCTTTACCTATTCCATCATTCACATGGACGGCAACATGCACACAAGGTATTATTAATTTTACAAATACATCTAATGGTAATGGTAGCAATATTATTTCTTATTTCTGGGATTTTGACGATGGATCTACGTCTAATGTAGAAAATCCAATACATTATTATTTTAATAATGGGAATTATAATGTTAGTTTGACGGTAAATAATGATAGAGGTTGCTCTGATTCAATAGATATTCTAGTTAGTGTAAATGAGGGGCTAAATCTTGACTTTTATGCTTCTGATATATGTTTTGGTGAGTCTATGTATTTTTATTATAATTTAATAAATCCATATGTGCAACCTGTTACTTGGTTATGGAGTTTCGGTGATGGGACCTATTCTACTGACCCTCAACCAATACATTTTTATCAACAGCCAGGAACATATAATGTTTTATTAACAGTAACAGATAATTTAGGATGTGATTTTACAATTAGCCATCAAGTAACTGTTTTTGCAAGTCCATTAGCTAATTTTAGTGCAAATATTGCTCAAATTGGCAGTCCTACAATATTTTCTGATTTGTCTACCACTACTAATGGTAATTTAATTTTATGGCAATGGGATTTCGGTGACGGGAGCACATCTAATCAACAAAATCCGCAACATTTTTATAATAATGCTGGAAATTATTTAGTAACACTAATAGTTATTAATAATTTCGGATGTAGCGATACATTTAGTCTAAATGTGTTAGTAACAGAAGTAATAAATGTAGATTTCACTATGAACCCTAATCCAGTATGTATTAATCAACCTGTTTATTTTACAGATATTTCTACCACAGGTACTGGTAATTTTATATCTTGGCATTGGAATTTCGGAGATGGTTATATATCCACATCACAACATCCTATTCATAGTTATTTAAATCCAGGTACATATAATGTGAGCTTGATAGCAACATCTTCTTTGAATTTATCTGATACAGCTATGCATCCATTAGTTGTTGTAGATGCTCCGATAGCTAATTTTACTTACGAACCTCTAAATCCTATATTATCAGAAAATATTTATTTTACAGATTTATCTGTTGGTGCTACTCAATGGCATTGGTATTTTGGTGATGATACATATTCATATATTCCCAATCCTGTTCACACATATTATAATTTAGGATTATATGATGTATCTCTTACGGTTACTAATGAATATGGTTGTAAAGATACTGTTTATCAAACTGTGATACCATATGACAACGAAATGATTTATTTCCCAAATGCAATTCATATAAATGGTGATGGGATAAATGATGTTTTCAATGCTATCGGTACAGGGTGGAGTCCTGAAAATTTTGAATTACGTATTTTTAATCGATGGGGTGAACAAATATATTTCACTACAGATATAAATGTAGGATGGGATGGTACCGATACCCGTACTGGAGAAAAGGTTCAAATTGGTGTTTATATTTGGAAAGTTCAAATAATGGATTTCGCCAATAATGTAAAAAAATATGTTGGTTATGTATCTGTTATATTGTGATTTATATTAGTATTTTTGCTTTTTTAATTATTCAAAATTCATTATTTTTTAATTTATTATAAAATTTATCATTAAAAAAATAGCTCTAATCTAATAAAGTGTTGTTAAAAAAAATTTTTTAGTTATAAAAATATTGGAAGTATTAACTATTTTGTTATTCCAAAATTGAGATTTCCAACTCCACGTGATAGGGTACCTATGTGTTCTATTTGATTTATTTTTTATAAATTTTTCATACATCTTTTCAATATTCATAAACATATCTCATAATTTTGTATTTGCATAAGCTCTTGCATTAGCATTTGCTGTTCTGTCCTGGTTAATCGGATGAATATTCTTTTTATCTATTAATTGAAATTAAATTTTTTTCATTTATTAATGAATTCAATGCCAAATAATCATCTTTAGTGTTTAAATTAATATATTTATCACCTACTGTAAAGGTTGATATCTTCCCATTATAATCTAAGATTAAATAAATCAACTAATTCTCTTTCTCCTCGGATTGGATTAACTGGAACATCATCTAATAGTTTTAATATAGAACCACTGAAAAAAACATTT
Organism: Bacteroidales bacterium; assembly: GCA_033809015.1. Lineage (GTDB taxonomy): Bacteria > Bacteroidota > Bacteroidia > Bacteroidales > DTU049 > DTU049. The sequence goes on along the minus strand of JAPXMM010000010.1, from coordinate 12,233 downwards.
CCTGTCCCCATAATATTGTTATATGGTTTTTTGGGTTTCTCAATGAAATCAACTAAATTTTTATTTTTATCATACTTAAAAGTATAAGTCCGTCTTACTAAATTAATATCATCCACTTCTATTGTTCCAATCATACAATGATTACCGTTTTTCTTAAATTTTTCTATTGCATCTTTATAGTTGTTATTTACTATGAATTCATCCCCTAGCACCAACATGAAATCATCTCCATTTAGTACTTCCTTTGCTGACTCCATAGCATCAATTAGCCCTTTTTTTTTCTCTGAACGCAATAATTAATCTTTAAACCATTTATCTCTCTTCCCAATGTTTCCATATCATCTTCTGATCTATATCCAGCAACAACTACTATCTCATTAATATCTTTCAAGCTGGAAATATTCTCAATATTGTATTCGATAACTGCCTTACCGTTTACTTTTAATAAGCATTTGTTTTCTCCTTTTGTAATATCATTTATTCTATTCCCTCGTTCTGCAGCTAGAACCAAAGCTTTCATACTTAATCTCACCCCGTATAATATATTTAAAACTATTGACAAAGATCAGTCTATTTAATGATGTTATTTAGAATCTAAGCTTGCAATAGATAATGCACATACGCCTATTGCAAGAAGTGTAACAGCATTTTTTACATCAATAACGTCCATTATTAAACATACAATTGCCCCTACACTGGCTCCTAGAGAAAGTGCTTTTAAAATCATTAATATTTTTTTATTCATACTTGAACCTGACCACCTTTCTTTTAAATTTTATTATCCATTAGCCCCTCTTAACTTAATCATTTTAGAATAAAAATCAAAAAGTTGGTTAAACTCGGGGTTTCTTAACTTTGAGAGTCTCATTATTTTGTCTTCATTTTCCACTTTCATAGTCTCATAATTACAAAAATCACCATCAGTAATCTCATTAAAGCCCCAAAGCCTTGCATTAGAAGTTATATTATTAACATTTCCATCAACAAATTCCTTTTTATTCCTTTCCATTATTTCATTATAGTTAAAACAGTCTTTTAACAAATCTAAAATATTGAGGGATTACCTAATAATTTTCTTTTTAATTTCCTCGTATTGCATTCTAAAATTTTTATCAACTTCTAATAAACTATTAACATTTTTAATAGCATAAGCCACAGAAGAATGCTTACGATTACCTGTAAGTTTACCAATCTCACTAAGTGTAAGTTTAGCATATTTGAAAGCCATATACATAGACATATGTCTAGCAATGACTATTTGTTGTTTACGTGAACCACTCTCCACCTCTTCTACAGATATAGAGAAGTAATCGCACACTATATGCTTGATCATATCATAAGTAATATCTTTTTGATTACATTTGATATATTGATCTATTAAACTTTGCACATCTGAAATGTCAAGATCTTTTTTAACAAAAGTAGAATGAGCTATGATAGCAATGAGTACACCTTCGAGCTCTCTAACGCTATCCTTTACTTTTTTGGCTATATAATCAATGATCTCATCAGATAATTTGATACCATCTTTTTGAATTTTTTTTCTAATAATAGCTTGTCTAGTGTCATAGTCTGGTCTAGTGAGCTCAGCAGTAAGTCCCCATTTAAATCTATTCAAAAGTCTTTCTTCAATACCATCCATTTCAATAGGAGCTTTATCTGAAGTTAAAATTATTTGTTTACCTTGTTGATGCAAAGAATTGAAAATTTGGAAAAAAACTTCTTGGGTTTTAGGTTTATTAGCGATATGGTGTATATCATCCATTATCAAAAGATCTACAGATTGATATATTTGAATGAAATCAGCAATATTATCAGATTTAACGACTTTAACAAACTGGTTGAGAAACTCAGCAGTATTCATATATAGAATAACTTTATTAAAAAAATTTTTTCGAGTTTCTAAGCCTATAGCATTCACGAGATGAGTTTTACCAAGACCAGTAGCGCTATAGAGGAAAAAAGGATTAAAAGAAGTAAGGCCAGGATTATTAGCAATACTTAGTCCTACAGCTCTAGCTAGCCTATTACATTCACCTTCTACAAAATTGTCAAAGTCTAGCATTTCTATCAAATTACTATCAATAGAATAAGTTCTAATGCCTGGGATTAGAAAAGGATTAGGCAAAGGATCTGTTTTTTCTTTATTTATATTCTCAGTATTTAAAGGCAGATGAATATCAGGATTAGCAGTAATTAACTTATCATTAGATGGCCATTGTAAAGTAGACGAGTTATCATTTTCTTTAGTGATGATTACTTGATAGTAAAGCTTTGCATTAGGTCCTACGAAATTTTTTAAAGCAATTTTAAGAACATCAATAAAATGTGCCTCAATGTATTCATAATAAAAGGATGATGGTACTTCTATAGTAAGAGTATTATCTTCAAAAGCTAGAGGCTTAAGAGGCAAAAACCATGTTTTAAAATTTTGAGAATTAACATTTTCCTTAATAAAGTCTAATATATTATTCCATAATAAATCTAATTTAGATGTTTTTTTTTGAGTATTTTTTTTCTCTAATTCCTTCATTTTTAAAACTTTATTAACTATTAATTTACTTTCCTCAATTCAAATAGCAAAAATGCATAAAATATTTTGAATTAAAAAATTTTTTTACACATTTTTATAAAAAATTTTTTCTGTTTTATTATCAGCGAATAAGAAACCACCAGATGAGCTAAAATAGCAGTCTAGTTGTGTCATTTGCACTCCTGCATAAGCATTTTGAGTGATTATTACTGGTTTTTTGTCTCTATTATAAATAGATATAGGCTTAGGTAGAAGGGTGTGGCTATGACCACCCAAGATAATATCAATATTAGAGCTAGATTTAGCTATTTCTACATCACCTATTTTACCATCATCACCTTTATAACTTAAATGAGATAAACAAATAATCAAATCGCATTTATAATCTTTTTTTAAAAGATAAGTCATTTCGGCAGCAGTCTGCATAGGATCTTTATATTTAGTATTTCCCCACATATATGGATCTATCAAGCCTTTAGGGGCTATTCCTAATCCAAAAACACCAATTTTTATTTTATCAAATTTATAAATTTTATATGGATTAACAATTTTTGATAATTTATTATGATTAGCAAAGTCATAATTAGAACTAATGACATCAAAATTAGCTAAAGATAAATTTTGTGCTAAAGTATCTAAACCAAGATCAAACTCATGATTGCCTAAAGTAGTAGCAGTATAGTGCATTTTATTCATATACTCTACTTCTATTTTTCCTTTATAAATATTAAAATAAGGAGTACCTTGGTAGAAATCGCCAGTATCGAAAATTAATACATTATCATTAGAACGTAACACATCATTTATCAGATAAGCTCTGCGACTATAACCACCTTGATTAGGATATCTATAATGATTTCTAGGTAAAGGCTCCACCTGGCTATGAGTATCATTAGTATGCAAAATAGTAACTTTCTGAATGCCAAGCTCTTCATAAAAATTATTGTTTGTAGCGGATTTAGAAATTTTGGGTAGCAGTAGACCTAATCCGATACCAAGAGAATATTTAATGAAATCGCGTCTATCATTATTCATATCTAAACCTCCCATCTATTTTAGCAAAAGCTGCTTTATTTTGAGATGTTAATAATTTATAATGTTCAATAATAATATCACGAATGAGATAAGGAGTGTCTATACGCTTGATAGGATTTAATAATCCCGTCAAATTATCGCCCCCATTAGCTAAATAATTAGATGTAGCAACCCAGTAATATTGATTTTCAGAAATTTCTTTATCATTAATAAGAGCTTGCTTTAGAGTGGTAGCATTAGCTAATATATGAAAACCAGCTATCGGCATACCACCTTTTTCTACAATTTGTTTTGCTAGATTTAGTAAATCTTTACCAGAAATTTTTAATAATGACAAAGTATTATCGAAAGGCATAACTGAAAATACATCCTTTACTCTAATCTCACCAGCAGGCAAAAAAGAACGAAAACCGCCATTATTCATAACTACTATACAAGGATAACCATTCAAAGAATCTTTTAAATTTCTATTCACAAAATCTAAAACTAAATCACAAACAAAATTTCCTAAATTACCCTCTGGATCATTTTTTACCATCGCTATTTCATTATACCCTATCACAACCTCCATCAAACTATCTAGCCCAACTTTGTATTTATTTATCCAATTTTCTACACTGCTATCATTAATAATAGTGCTATCTATGGCAATAGTTTTAGATGTAGATTGCTTATTAGTAACTAAATAATTAGTACAAGATACCAAAATCACTAAGAGCAAAAGATAAAGCTTTCTCATTAATATTTTTTACCAAAATTAATATTTTTTTTAATTAAAAATAGAAATTTTGAAAAATTATATTTATTTATAAAATTTTAATTATTATAATATATATTTTTTGTAAATTAAGAAAATATATTTATAAAATTAAAAAAATAATGGATTAAAGTAATATTTTAATTAGGCATTTAATTAATAACTAAATTATTATTATGACTTTATAAATAATAAACATAATTCTTATAAAAGTAATTGATTTTTATTTATAATTTTCTTATAAAATTCTTTCTTTGTCAACTATACAAAGAAAGAAACAAAGAAAAATCTCCGCTGGGGAAATGATTTGATAAAACTATGCAAACATCCATTGGGGTTTACAAACTCGCAAGCAAAAGCTTGCTCAAACAGTGTAAACCCTTTTACCTAACACGGCTTGCTTGTTTTATTACAAATCATTTCCCAAGGCGGTATTAATTCGAGTTTATAATTAATTTAAAAGTTATTTTATTAATAAAAAATATTTGGATAATTTTATTAGCTAAACGTCTATTTCAATGAAATTTTTAATAATTTTAACACTATAAAACAAAGAATTATTATAAAAAATCTTCTCTTTGGACCAAGAGGATAGAATTTTGATTTACAATTTTATACTCTTCGTTATCAATTTCTACATCGATATCTTGCTTTTGTAAATATACAGCTAGATCACCCTCTTTTACCTGCAGCGGTAGATAACGCACCTGCTCAGTAGTTTCACGTTTCCAATATTCATCTTCAAAAGATTCACTGGGCAGTGGATAACCTGGACCTACTTTAACAATATATCCATATGCTACAAGCTCTTTTTCGTGATAACCTGGTGGCAAAATCAGTCCACTAGAAGTTTTTTCGTCTTCAGTAAGAGGTTTTATAAGAACCCTATCACTTATTAGAATTACATTGTCTAAACTACTCATATATTTTTATAATTTTTTTACTAAAAATAAAGTCATTATTTACAAATATTACAAAATATATACCAGCCGACCAATTGGCAGTGTTTAAAATATTATTACCAGAATAAAAATTTTGAAAATAAATTAATTGCCCCTCTGGTGAATATATGAATAATTGACCATCTTTATAAGTTTTTAGATTTAAAAAATCATTAAAAGGATTAGGATAAATGTATGAATCATCATTATATGAGGCAATGGAATTAATATCCGGTTTAAAAACCAATTCGAAACCTTGAGCATTATATGTATAGCTAGTATAAAACAAAATATTAATAGGGAAACTAGAAACATTAATGGATGCAGGCAAATTATTGCCTCTAAGTTCTAAATTGACAGTGCCATCATAACTTTTAATAGTCAAGTAATCAGTAGAATCTACATCGAAATAATTAAAACTAATCAATAAATTATCAGCTGTTTCTGGAGTTATTCGCCAACGACAAATTCTACTATTATGATAATTATATATATCACTACAATCATTTACTACACCACTGTCAGCAACTATTTGAACTAAATTTGGAGTACAAAAATTATATAAAGTTGTAGAATAAGATAATAAAAAACCATCTCCTTGTATACTATCATTAGAAATAAATTCAATAAAAACAGATTTACCATTTACAGTAATAGTATTTGGAATATTTGTACCAGTAATAGTAGCGATGATATTGCCAGTATTATCATCTCCTTTATATATTTTGATAACATCATTAGGATCTGGCAAATCTAGTTTAAGAAAAGTAAGTTTAATATTTTGAATAGAATCAAAGGGCTTAATCAACCAACTGCAATTAGCATTTGGTAAATAATCAAATAATGGTCCACTACCATCATCTATAGTTCCATCTAAAGTTAATAATGTATCAGTATTATCACAATAAACAGGGTATTGACCTTTAGGAAACATATTAATAACTAATTCATGTTTATGAGTAAAATCAGCTCCAGCAGGTGTGAGATTATTAATATTAAAATATCCATCATAAGCACCACCCCATCCCCAATTAATATGATAAACCATAGTGTCTTGATAACCATCTAATACAAAAGCATGGCCACTTACATACTCTGTATCAGACCAACCGCCGTAATAAAGTGGAATTTTCTGATCTAAATAAGAACGAAGTAAACTATCCCAATCTAAATTTGCCTCATCACGAAATAAATATTTGGTAGAATCATCATAACGGAAGAAATTTTTCATAGCAAAGGCAGCTTTGTGATTATACATACCAGAACCATCAGGGCCATAATACATATCACAAGCCACACCAATATGATAAATGAACTTTGCCAATTGCTGATTTTCCCTATTAGCAGCAATAGGCATCTGATTATAAGAATAATTCTGCTCTGCATAGTTAACATATAAATGACCATAAGTAGTATCTATATCTGTATATTCTCCCTCACCCACTAAAGGCCAACGAAAATAATTAAGCACTTGAGCCAGAGCAGTAGCTACGCAACCAGTTACACATCTACCATCTGGACCTGCAGGATCTTTAGGACAAAACTGATTATAATAAACACCCTGATCCCATTTAGTAAATAATAATGGTGCTACAGCACGATATTGCTTTTCTATATTTTTAGTACAATCACTAACCCATAAAGGATGTATCTTATTAGATTTTTCGACATATTTAGAAATTTGGCTCAAAAAAGCTTTAACTGCAGGCTGGACTATAGGATAATTGAAATCACTCTCCCAAGAATAACCTATTATAGGATGTAACAACTTAATACCACTTATCAATATAAATCCTGTCGGCTTAATATTACATAAATAATAAGTAAAAGTTGAATTTTCTGATAAAATTTCAACATTCTCAATCCTATAATCAATATCCTTGGGGAAATATTTGCTCAATACATATTGTCCCCATTGATTAGCTTCTACTTGTGAGACTTCATATTGACTGAATAATAAGTAAGGTAAAAAAATCAAAATAAGATTAAAAAATTTTTTCATAAACTAATTATTTATTTACAAAAATAAGTGATTTTTTTATAATATTAATTATTGAAAATATGCGTTTAATTTATAACTAAATTATTATTGTTAATGAATCAGTAATAATTTATTTCTTAAGAGTGTAATTTGATATGTTAAAAAAATTTCATTTTAAAACTTTTCTTTAATGGTGGCTGAGTAGAGCGAAGCTCGCAGCGAAGCCACAAAAAGAAAAGATACAAATAAAAAGTCTCCACTCGTGTTAACACCCCTAGCCCCTCTATAAGAGGGGAATACGGTCTGACAGGGTAGTTATAAAACTACGCAATCACAGAGAAGGTTTTACAAACTCGCTCACTTCGTTCGCTCAAACAGTATAACATCTTATGCTATACACGGTTTACATGTTTTATTGCAAAGTATTTCCTAAGGCGGTATTAATCCGAACTAATAATAAATTTTGAAGTTATTATTAATACAAAAATAATTGGGGAAATTATTATTTAAATGTATATTTTATAAAAATTAAACTTTAATTATAAAATAAGCAATTATTATGATAGTAATAAATTGATTTTATTTTCTATAAGCTATTAAAATTTCTAATAATTTAATGGCAGCATCAGGTATAGGAGTTCCAGGACCAAAGATAGCTACTACGCCAGCATCAAATAAAAATTGATAATCCTGTGGTGGGATTACGCCACCTACAATCACCATAATATCTTCACGACCTAATTTTTTAAGTTCTTCAATCACTTGTGGAACTAATGCTTTATGAGCTCCTGCCAAACTAGAAATACCAATAATATGGACATCATTTTCTACAGCCATTTTAGCGGCTTCTTCTGGTGTTTGGAAAAGTGGTCCCATATCTACATCAAAGCCAATATCAGCATAGGCAGTAGCTATTACTTTAGCACCTCTATCATGGCCATCTTGACCTAATTTAGCGACTAAAATGCGTGGTCTGCGACCTTCTAATTTAGCAAAATCATCAGCTAATTGCTGGGCTTTTCTAAAACTTTCATTTTGACTAATTTCTGAACTATACACACCTGTTATTGATTTAATTTCTGGAATATAACGTCCCCAAGCTTTTTCCATTGCAAAGCTTATCTCACCTAAAGTTGCTCTATATTTAGCAGCTTCTATAGCTAATTCTAGCAAATTACCTTCTCCAGTTTCACATGCTATAGTAATAGCATTCAAACATTGCTGTACTTTTTCATTATCTCTGGCAGCTTTTACCTCATTGATACGTTGAATTTGTTTTTCTCTAACGATAGTATTATCTACTTCAAGAATTTGAAGTGGTTCTTCTTTTTCTAGTTGATACTTATTAATACCGACAATAATATCTAATCCAGAATCTATGCGTGCTTGGCGACGAGCAGAAGCTTCTTCTATTCTCATTTTAGGTATACCTGCTACGATAGCTTTTGTCATGCCACCTAGTTCTTCTACTTCTTGAATAAGTTCCCATGCTTTATGAGCTATCTCATCTGTCAATGTTTCTAAATAATAAGAACCGCCCAAAGGATCTACAACACGGCAAATTTGAGTTTCTTCTTGTAGTAAAAGTTGAGTATTTCTAGCAATACGAGCAGAGAAATCTGTAGGTAAGGCGATAGCTTCATCTAAAGCATTGGTATGTAAACTTTGAGTATGACCTAATGCAGCAGCCATAGCTTCTATGCATGTTCTAGCAACATTATTAAACGGATCTTGTGCTGTAAGAGACCAACCAGAGGTTTGTGTATGAGTACGTAGAGCCATTGATTTGGGATTTTTAGGATTAAATTGCTTAACGATTTTAGCCCATAGCAATCTGGCAGCTCTCATTTTAGCAATTTCCATAAAATGATTCATGCCTGCAGCCCAGAAAAATGATAATCTAGGAGCAAAATTATCTACTTCAATGCCAGCTTTTAATCCAGTACGTAAATATTCTAATCCATCAGCTAATGTATATGCTAATTCTTGCACAGCAGTAGCACCAGCCTCTTGCATATGATAACCACTAATGGAAATGCTATTGAATTTTGGCATATATTGAGAAGTAAATTTGAAAATATCAGCAATTATTCTCATTGATGGCTCTGGTGGATAAATATAAGTATTACGCACCATAAATTCTTTTAAGATATCGTTTTGAATAGTACCATTCAACTGATTTAGTTTAGCACCTTGCTCGAGAGCAGTTACAATATAAAAAGCCATAATAGGAATCACAGCACCATTCATAGTCATACTAACGGACATATCTGTGAGAGGTATTTGATCAAAAAGAATTTTCATATCTTCTACAGTATCAATAGCGACGCCAGCTTTACCCACATCACCTACTACACGTTCATTATCACTATCATAGCCACGATGAGTAGGTAAGTCAAAAGCTACACTTAATCCCTTTTGCCCAGCAGCTAAATTTCTTCTATAGAAAGCATTACTTTCCTCTGCTGTACTAAAACCAGCATATTGTCTAATTGTCCATGGTTTTTGCACATACATAGTGGCATAAGGACCTCTAAGAAATGGTGATAATCCAGCAGCATAATCTAAATGTTCTAACTCTACAATATCATCAAATGAATAAAAATTTTTGATAGGAATACCTTCTGCACTATTATGAATGACTTCAGCATTTAATTTTTGCTGAGGCTTATTATCTTCAAAGATTTTGATTTTTTTAAAATCAGGTTTCATATTTAATGTTTTAATAATTCAAACTAAATTTAATTATTTAATATTTAATATTTTATGAACATTTTCCAAAGTTTCTAAAATATTAGATTTAATATGTATGAAATCAGTTATTCCATTTTCTTTTAATATTTCAATGCTTTCAGTAGGATTGCCTGCGACGACAAGTATTTTTTCTGAATAATTTTTTCTAATCGTTTTAGCAATATTAATACCTAATGTACCATATTCTACATCACTACTACATAATACAATGATTTCAGGATTATGTTTAGAAATTTGATTAAGCATATTTTCATCATTATCATAAGCATCTGCATCCATTATTTCATAGCCTGCAACACCAAAAAAATTACGAGAAAAATTAGCTCTAGCATTACGCATAGTTATATCACCAAAAGGAAGTAAATAAACCAAAGGTTTTTTATTACCATTCAATGTATGCTGCTCTGTACGATAACGTAAATTTTCAAATGGTTCTACAATTCTGAAAATTCTCAGAGCATTATCATTTTTAGGTTTATTAATCAAAGGTTTTTTGAGATCAGATGAAATAGTTTCATTAAGGTTAGGATAATTATTAATACCGATTACATTAGATTTTCTTTTTAAAAGAGCATTTAATTTATTATTAGCACTTTTTTCGATTTCATTTTTAATCCAAGAGCTTTCCATAGCAGTTCTAAAACCACCTAAATCTTCAATTTGAAGGAATAAATCCCATGCATGCTGAGCCATAGATTTGGTTAAATTTTCTATCAAATAAGAACCACCTGCTGGATCGATGACATTATCTAAATGAGCTTCATCACGAAGTATTAATTGAACATTTCTTGCTATTCTTCTACTAAAATCATTAGATTTTTGAAGAGTAATATCATGAGGCAAAATAGTTATATCATCTGCACCTCCAATAATAGCAGCCATTGTTTCTACCGTATTGCGAAGCATATTATTGTAAACATCATATGCAGTTTTATTAAAAATGCCTGTTTTACTATGAATTGAAATTTTAGCTTTATCATTAGGCACCCCATAGGCAGTTAAAATTTTGGCAATTAGTAATCTAATTGCACGTAATTTTGCAATTTCAATAAAATAAGTACTACCTAATCCTAAAGTGATTCTAAATCTTTTAACAGCCTGATCTATAGATATCCCATTATCAGTTAAAATATTTAAATAATTTACTAGTTGAGAAAGAGAAAAAGCTAACTCTTGTATTGCATTAGCACCAGCATTATGGTAAATATCACCATTAATATTAATAATTTTAAAATCAGCATTCCAATTATTTAAAAAATTAAATAAACTTATTAATTCATTTACATTATCATCATAGCTGTTGTAATAATTGCCGTTTAGTAAATAATATGCGAAAAAATCAAAATTAAATGAACCATTCAATGATTTTAAATCAAAATTATTCTTTTGAGCCCATTCTTTAATGACTTGAGCTAATATGGAATATGAATAATAAGATCTAAAATTAATGCTGTGATTGGCTAAATCAATGTTTTTCAATAAAACGTTTAAATCATCTATTTTATCAATATCTGGTATATCAAATTCAATAGCATCAGCCCCATTAGCAATGGATTTAATAGCTATTTCATTAGCAATTTTTAGGTCAGTTTCATCAATATTTTGAATTATATTCCATTTAAGTTTTTTATCATTATAACTTCTTAAATAAGGATATACATTAGGATAATAGGTGAGATCAATAAGACCTTCTAAATCTATTTTAGTATAAAAAGGTTTCACCTCAATGCCTTCATCTGTTTTCCAAAAAAGTTTAGAAATCTCTGCACCTTTTAGACTTTCTTTTATAGTATCTTCCCATTGTTTTGCAGAAATAGGAGGAAACTCATTAAAAAGCTTTTCTTTAGCCATAACCTTTAAAATTTCTTTTTGCAAACTTAAATAGAATTTTTGAAATAGAAAATGGAAAATTTGTAAAAAAGAAGGTGAATATTTAAAGAAATAAGATGAAAAAGGAATAGGGGAGATTTTTAATTATCATTTTTTAAATGTTTCAAATAGTATATGATATTTTACTTACTCTAAAATATTCATACCAGGCAAATCTATCCGACGATGCAAGGTTAAGCATCCTGCCAATATTACTAATGACGCCTTCTGACAAATACTTACCTATCGCTACATACCACATAATGTAGTTTTGCAGGTATTTGGTTGCCACTCCTCTAAACTTTGAATATATCCATTTAGTAAATTCCTCAGACTTAGCCTTCACTATAGCTGTGCTATAGA
>JAPXMM010000009.1:0-33384 GCA_033809015.1 Bacteroidales bacterium | reverse complement strand
ATCTTATTATTTGGCAGAGGTACCTCATAGGGTGCCTCTGTTTTTTTATTTTTTATAACATAAATATTAATATAAAAATAAGATTATAACAATTAATAGATTGATATCGTTATATTAAGTAAATAGCTATGCTAAAATATTTATTTGCAATTATTTTAATAACATTTACATTATTTTTTAGTTGTAGTAAAGATGATTGCTACGACAGCAAATTAGAAGAAACGCATTCTGGTATTTGTCCACAAAATTATGATCCTGTTTGCGGTTGTGATGGAGTAACATATTCTAATGACTGCGTGGCTGCTAGTCATGGTATCACTCATTTCACTAAAGGGGTATGTAAATGAATTAAAAGATTATCGAATTAAGCATTTAGATAATAACACCAAAATATATATCTCTTTGTGTTCTTTGCATATGAAGTTTTTTGGTCTTTATGCTAAAAAACTTACATATAGAATATTACCCACTGATAGCACAATGAAATCGCAGAGTTCACAAGAGAAAGACAATTATTACTTAAACGTTTAATTCAAAAAATTTATTTTTCTTTTTTCAATAAATCTCTAATTTCTGATAATAATTTTTCTTCATTAGTTGGTTCTGGTGTTTTGGCAGGTTCTTCTTCTTTTTTATGACTCAGCTCATTCATGGCTTTGATTACAAAAAAGACGGCAGTGCCTACTATTATGAAGTCTATGATAGTTTGGATAAAATTACCATAATTCCATGTGATAGCAGGTGATACTACTGTAGATCCTTCTACTACAGCTTGTTTCAGCACAATATTAAGATCCGAAAAATTAGTATTACCTATTAATATAGATATTGGAGGCATTAGAACATCATTTACAAATGAAGATACTACTTTGCCAAAAGCAGCTCCTATTATTATACCTACTGCCATATCTACCACATTACCTCTCATTAAAAAAATTTTTAATTCAGCTAATAATTTTTTCATATTTTTTTTTACAAAAGAAAATAAAAAAATTCATTTAATACTTTTCTTATTTTTTCTGAAAAATATTATATAACTTTGCCACAAATAATTTATTGAATTTATGAAAAATTTTTTAATAACAACCATATTGGTTTGTTTTTTTACTTTTTTATCAGCTCAATCTAAAATGAATACTACTACCTCTGAACCTAATTACAATATGTATTTGAAAGATGCTATGATCTTTTGGGAAAGCTTCGAAGGAGTAGAATTTCCTCCCACTGATTGGTCACAAATAATAAATGACAGCTCATATACTTGGGAAAAAGCTAGTAGCTTCCCTCTTGATGGTCAATATTTTGTTCATGTATTGTATGATGAGTCGGATACATCCAAATGGCAAAATGAATGGTTAATAACAAAATCTATCAATCTGTTTGGCTATCAGACTGCAGTTTTGAACTTTTACTTTCAAATGTCTAAATATTGGGGCATAAAGCCGTATAATAATTATGATCTTTATGTAGTAGCTGCTGCTGATGGTATAAATTTTACAGACACTATCTGGACTGAAATGACTACAGATACATCTACATGGACTAGTTGGGAGTGGGTAAATGCTCAATTAGACTTAACCGATTACATTGGTAGTAATAATTTGAGGCTAGCTTTTGTATACTATGGGAGTGACGGAGCAGAAGGATCTATAGATGCTATTTCTATTTCTACTACTGGAGGATTATATGATAGCTATTCAGATATTGCACAGATTTATCCTAATCCTGTTAGTGATTTTTTATATTTAAAAGCCCCTATTAATTCACAAGTAAATATTTACGATTTATTAGGAAATGAAATCTATAATGGTATAATAAATAATAATATTTATAAAATAGACTTTCAGAATTATCCAAGTGGCATTTACATTGTGCAATTAAAAGATAAAAATATAAATAAAACTATTAAAATTGTTAAAAATTAGAGAAAAAAATAAAATTATGAAAAACAAATTTTTAGTATTAACATTATTGTTATTGATTGCAAGTACATATAGCACATATGCATGTACTAATTTTATTGTAACAAAAGGAGCCAGTACTGATGGCTCTGTGATGATAACTTATTCAGCTGATAGCCACGTTCACTATGGTGATATGTATTATTCTCCTGCTGCAGTGTATCCAGATGGATCTATGCTAGATGTTTATGAATGGGACACTGGCAAATATTTAGGTAAAATAAAACAAGCCAAAAAAACATATAATGTTATAAGTAATATGAATGAATACCAGGTAGCTATTGGAGAAACCACTTTTGGTGGTAGAGAAGAACTATTTACTCAGAGCGGTGCTATAGTAGATTATGGTAGCATGATGTATATAGCTCTGCAAAGATCAAAAAATGCTCGTGAGGCTATTCGTGTGATGGCTGAGCTAGTAGCTGAATATGGATATGCCAGTGAAGGAGAATCTTTCTCAATAGCTGATAAAAATGAAGCTTGGATAATGGAAATGATCGGAAAAGGTGAAGGCGAAAAAGGTGCTGTTTGGGTAGCAGTACGCATACCTGATGGCTACGTAAGTGGACACGCCAATCAAGCTCGCATCAGACAATTTACTTTAGCTAATGGCAAAACTTCCATTACAGAGAAAGATTTTAATAAAAAATTATATGATCCTAAAATAGAAGTCATTTATTCTTCTGATGTTATCGAATTTGCTAGAAAAAAAGGCTGGTTTAATGGAAAAGATGAAGAATTTAGCTTTTCAGATACATATCATCCTTTGACATTCGATGGTGCTAGAACTTGTGAAATTCGCGTGTGGAGTATGTTTAGACAAGTAACAGATGGTATGGATGAATATATAGATTATGTTAGTGGCAAAAACCTTTCACATCGTATGCCACTTTACGTAAAACCTAATAGAAAAATTTCTCTCAAAGATATGATGTCTTTTATGAGAGATCACCTAGAAGGTACTCCTTTTGATATGCGTCTTGACATTGGTGCTGGCCCTTTCCAGTTGCCATATAGGTGGAGACCATTAGATTGGACAATCGATGGCCAAAGATATATTAATGAGCGTGCTACTGCTACTCAACAAACAGCTTTTAGCTTTATTACTCAAAGTCGTAGCTGGTTACCAGATGAATTTGCTGGAATTATCTGGTTTGGTGTAGACGATGCTTCTAGCTGCGTTTATACACCTATATATTCTGCAAGTAGAAAAGTACCTCATAGCTATGCTCAAGGTAATGGAGCAATGATGAAATGGAGTGATGATGCAGCTTTCTGGGCTTTTAATCAAGTAGCTAATTTCGCTTATACACGTTATAGGATTATTCACCCAGACATCGAGAAAAAACAAGATTCTCTCGAAACTGCTTTTATTAATAAAGTTAAAGAAATCGATGCTTATGCATTGCAATTGTATGAAGTGAGCCCTTATCAAGCTATTGACTACGTTTCTACTTTCTCTGCAGATAATGCGGATAGATTAGTAATGTATTGGAAAGAATTTTATAAATTTCTATTCCTAAAATATATGGATGGTAATGTGAAATATGTAGTACCAGGTGAACGCAATCCTAAAGTAGAATGGCCTGGCTACGGCGAAGAATGGTATAGAAGAATAATTCAAGAGACTGGTGATAAATTTAAGGTGATAGAATAATTGAAATAGACGTTATGGATCTAAAAACCATTCCTTCTTTTTCAGCTACGCAACCACTCATTGGGGTTTACAAACTCGCAAGCTAAAGCTTGCTCAAACAGTGTAAACCCTTCTGTCCTCCGCGACTTGTTTGTTTTATAACAAATAATTTCCCAATGCGGTATTAATTCGAGTAGAGAATAAATTTTAGAGTTATTTTTCAAATACAGAAATATTTAGAAAAATTTCTTATCTAAACGTTTATTTCAATATATTTATTTGAAATATCTGAAAAATTCAAAAAAATGAGTTAAATTTGTAAAAAAAATAATGAGATATCATTTAACTATAATTATATTTTTAATTTCATATTTTACTATAAATGCACAGGTTAAGGTATATAATAATGCATATCTAGATAGTTTAGTTGCTAAACATACGAGATTAACAGCTAAAACTAATAGCTATTTAGGATATTCTATACAATTAGGAGCATTTTCTGGTAATTACAGTAAATCTAAAGCTGAAAATTTGTTAAATGACTTCACGAGTAATTTTAGTAATCTCCCAGTAAATATTTTTTTTGATTCTCCATATTACAAAGTGATGGCTGGTGCATATATTCATAAATATGAAGCTAGATATGATTATGAATTGATTAAGCAATTTTATCCACAAGCTATTATAGTTCCTTATTTTATTGATGTGAAAAATTTTATAAAATAATAAAGTATGACTAAAGAAGAACTCGTACATGAATTACTCATCAATACTGATATAGATACTAAATTGAGTATTCTATTAGAGTCTGGTGTAGAAATATTAACTCTTAAAAAATTTGATCATTTTATTAAAATTTATCTAGTAAATAACTTTTATGTAGAGCTAATTTATAAATACGAAATTAAGAGAATAACACATATTAATCTAATAGATACTCAAGATTTAATAGAAAAATATAAAGATTATATCAAAATAATCTTATAAAAATTTTTAAAATTATTTATCATATTGTAATTTTGCTTTTTTTAAGTAACTAATTATGAAATTGCCAGACTTACAAGATTACAATTATGAATTAGCAGAAGGACGAATAGCAAAATTTCCTGTGCAACCACGTGATAGCTCAAAAATTTTGATAGCTACAGATAATAATTTACAACAAGATTTTTTTTATAATATTGCAAAATATTTACTTCCTGATGGATTATTAATTCTCAATAATACTAAAGTAGTGCCAGCTAGAATAATGGTAAAAAAAGAAACTGGTGCTTGGATAGAGTTCCTTTTGAATGAACCAATAAACACAGATAGCATACCATTAGCTCTACAGGAAAAAGGAACTTCTGTTTGGCAATGTATGATTGGTAATGCAAAAAAATTAAAAAACTCTCATCATTTATCATATTATTTTACTAAAAACAATCAAAATATTTATTTAAACATCGATATAGAATGGAGGCAAAATAATGAAAATACAGTAAGTTTTTCGTGGCAACCATCAGATTATACATTATCAGAAATATTAGAGCTAATAGGAGAGATGCCTATACCACCATATATTAAACGCAAAGCTGTAGAAGAGGATAAAATATATTATCAACCAGTTTTTGCCAAAGTCAATGGCTCTGTAGCTTCGCCCACTGCTAGCCTTCATTTCACTGATAGAGTCTTCACATCACTAGATGAAATAGGTTATAAAAAAGCTTTCATTACGTTACACGTAGGTGCTGGCACTTTCAAACCAGTGAAAACTAGCATCGCAGAACATCAAATGCACAGAGAAGAATTTTCAATAGATCAAGAAAATTTAAATATTCTTTATGAAAATATTGATAGACCATGGATAATTGTGGGTACTACTACTCTAAGATGTTTAGAAAGTCTGCTATTATTCGCAAAAGATACATCTGTATATCCTATTGATATTCAACAATTTGATGATATGCATAGAAAATATGAAAATCTATCTGATAAAAAATTATTAATAGAAAAATTAAAATTATTTTTAGAAAATCATAATTTGAATAGATTAGAAGGACATACACGATTATTTATTGTGCCGCCAGCTAAGGTAATATCTGCAGATTATCTAATTACAAATTTTCATCAACCACAAAGTACATTGCTTATGCTTGTAGATGCATTCTCAGCAGTGCCATGGAGAAAAATCTATGATTATGCTATTAATAACGATTTCAGATTTTTTAGCTATGGAGATGCATGCCTTCTAAAAAATAATACCTTATAAAGTCAATATTTTTTTTAATACAAATTGTAAATTAAGCGTTTAATTAATAAAAAATTATTAGTGATACATTCGCAGTAATAACTATATTTTTAAGGGTATAATTGATTTTTAATAAAAAAAATTCTTTTCAGCTTTGTAAAGAAAGAAACAAAGAAAGTCTCCCCTGTGGAAATGAAAAGATTTTGTAATTATTTTTTCATAAAAATAATTTACTAATCTTCTGGAATTATTATTTTATAATCTATCATTAATGTATCGCGTTTTTCTTTTGGTATTAAATTATTTATCATTTCTATACATTTCTCTAATTCTTTGCATTTCCCATCATTCCATTTAATTTTTATAAGTTTATCATTATTTAAAATAGTAATTTCAATACTTGAACCATAAGGATCTGTGAAAATCCTATGTATCGGATCATCTATTACTGTATCTTTTGAAAAAAATGGATTTTTAGCTATATAGCTTTTTAATTCATAATATTTTTTAGGATCTAATTCTTTAATTGGGAAAAACTCTATTGAAGAAAAATGGTCACATATCATTCCTTCTTCCAATATTTTTATTATATGATGATTACATTGGTTTACTTCAATTCTTATATGATAATAATAATCTATATTTTCTATTAAATCTTTGTTGGGTTTTATCTGACTCATACAAGAATTTAAAATAAAAAATAAGAAAATTGATGTTAACAATAATTTATTATTTAAAATAATCTTTTTCATAATTAAATCTTTTCACTTTTATAAATATATTCTAGCATCTCATTTATTTTATTATCATCAGTATCTAAGCCATTAATCCAATGAATATCTACACCTCTGCGTTCCATACGTCTAAACCAAGTCTCTTGCCGTTTAGCAAACTGACAAATGGCAATGTATAGTTTATTCACCATTTCTTCATTAGTCAATTCACCTAATAAATATTTAGTGATGTATTTATATTCTAAACCTAAGGATATTAGTTTGTCAGGATTAGTTCCCAGATCAAGTAAATTTTTAACTTCCTCTATCATACCATTTTGCAGCCTTGCTATCAATCTATCATAAATCCTATCTCTAAGTATTTCTCTTGGAAATCTAATTCCAAAAACAATATTTTTTTCTATTTCATACTCTAAGTCATTTTGTTGCAAAATATCATTTTGCTCCTGCAAGGCTATTTCTATAGCTCTAATGTAGCGATGTCTATTATTTTTTTCAATATTTTTTTCTATATTTAGCTGTTTAGATAAATCCTCAAGCTCTGCTATGCTCATGTTTGAAAGTTTATCTCTCAAAACTTCATCTTGAGAAAAAGTAGAAAATCTGTAATTAAGCAATAGAGCTTCAATATACAATCCTGTACCACCACAAATAATTGGTATTTTATTATTATTTGTTATTTGCTGAATTGATTGAATGGCATCCCTCTGGAAATCATACACACTATATGGTTCATCGATTGTTCGTATATCAATAAGGTGATGAGGAATCTCACAATTATCGATTTTGTACTCTTGCAAATCTTTGCCAGTACCTATATCCAGCCCTTTGTATATCTGCCTGCTATCTGCACTGATAATCTCGCCGCCAATATTCTGGGTTAATCTGACAGCTAATTTAGTTTTACCAGTGGCAGTAGCTCCGAGTATCACTACAATGTATGAAATTTTAATCATCGATTTTTAATATTTTATTTATTATCTTTTTGAGTTTTGTCAGTATTACCATAGATTTCCCAATTGTGAATTTGCATTTCATAATATTTATTTGAAAATAAAGTGAATAGATTCATGAGTTAATATCTTGATACAAAATTAATAATTAATAGATTAATAAAAGATGGTTTATAACCAATCATTTCCCAATGCGGTATTAATTCAAGCTTAAGAATTATTGTTAAAATATTCTTTTATTAAAAAAATTGAAAAAAATTTTTTAAAAGATTTTATATCTATCTGTTATTTAGCATTTTAAATAATTATTAAATAATTGTTTAAAATAAACTATGATATTTAATTAATAATTTTTAAATGATTTAAATCTTTATTAATGAGTATTTAATGGAAATTTTATTTAAAATTTAATTTTTATTGATTTTTTTATAACCTAAGAAATACAAAAATATCAATCATGATTTATTTGAATTCATATATCATATATTATTTTAAACATTTAAAAAAATAAAAGTATCCGTATTGAAATGATTTGAACCAAGAATTAATTTTGAAATTATTTTTTACTACCCAAATTTTTAATATAAATTATTATCTAAACGCCTATTTCAATTTATTTTTTTGCTTTTAATTTGTATTAGTAATTTTGCACTTAATGAAGAAAACATTAATACTAATTTTATTAATCTCCATATTATCATCTGGATTAATTTATTCTCAGATAGACGATACTATTACTATCAAGCATGCTCATGCATATCAATGGTGCTATGAAAATAATTTTATGAAAATCGATAGTGCTAAATATGATATGGATACTGTTCAATTTTTTTATTTTTCTCCATACAAAGATTATAAATATGTGCTTACTAATGACTTAGTTGGTGGGGTTTCTTATCCAGCATATTTACCTGAACTTACTCGCTCTGATGAAATTTATGAGATTAAAATGCCATATTTACAAAATGTTGGTTTTTTTGATATTGAAAATATTCCATTGATAACCTCAGATACTGCTATAATGCAAGCTAGATTTATGCAGGGAATATCTAGAGAGCAATATTTCCAGGCACATTTCACAATGCCTATTTCAGACATAGCACATTTTAATTTTTTTTACCGTTCCTTTGCAGCTAATTCTACTTATACTAATTCTTCAGTGAGGCAGAATCAATTTTATTCTACTTTCTTCGGTAATACTAAAAACAAAAAATATAATTATTATTTAGGTATATTGCAACAAAATA
This sequence comes from Bacteroidales bacterium, assembly GCA_033809015.1. Classification (GTDB taxonomy): domain Bacteria; phylum Bacteroidota; class Bacteroidia; order Bacteroidales; family DTU049; genus DTU049. The sequence continues at coordinate 24,623 of JAPXMM010000009.1, read as the reverse complement.
GAACTACAAAAGAAAATGGTGGTATCCAAAATATCAGCTCATTTACAGACTCTGCAAAAACAGATCGCATTTTACTCGATGTTTTGCTAAAAAATGCTATTGCTTTTCATAGAACTTCTGATTATTTTTATTCTCATTCTTATAATTTGGGTAAATCATTATCAATTTTTCATCATATCTCATATTCACAATATAGCTTTAAATATGAAGATCCTACACCAACTTTGGATTTTTATTATCCTAATGTTGTAATGCTAAATGACAGCGTATTTGATACCTTACATGTTTGGCAGCTAGATAATAAATTAGGATTTAATTTTAATAATAATATTTGGGAGGTAAATCTAAGCTACAACTATTCTCTAGGTAAATACAAGATGGATAGCATCAAGACAAAACCAATTTTTCATACCATAAATGCTATTATTAGCTATAAAGATTTTGTTAAATTGGATTTGCAATATTATTTAGGTAAAGATAAAAATAACAAAATTGTCTTTTCAGGTGATTTACCTTTTATTTCTTATGAAATAGGTTATAATAATTTCTCTCAATCATATATTTACTCGCATTTCTCAGGAAAATATTACAAATATATCGACACATTGCCAGCAACAGATCTGATATGGGCTAGGATCAAAAATAAAAACAAATATGGATACATATCTATGTTTGGAGGATATTTAGATAATAAATTATTTTTTGATTTAAATGGTAATGCAAATTTTACAAAATCAATAATATTTGCAGGATTAGAGCTAGATTTAGAATTTAAAATAGGTAGACATTTTGCTATACAATCATATAATCTTTTACAATATCCATTTGATAATAAAACTTTGTCTGTGCCACTATGGCTGACAAGAGATGCTTTTTATTATCACACATCACTTTTCAAAGGAAATGCATATTTAAAAACTGGTATTGAATTTTTATATCTTACAAAATATTATGCTCCTAAATGGAATCCTAATATTCAATATTTTGAAACAAGCGAAGATAAATTAGGTAATTTTATCTATCCATCGCTATTTTTACAAGTAAAAATAAAAAAAGCTGTTATTTTTGCTCAATTAGAAAATTTCACTGATGGATTATTTAAAACCAGACAATATATGCCGATAGTTGGCTATCCAATGCGAGATATGACATTCAGATGGGGTCTGCAATGGAATTTTTATAATTAATCAAGTTGAGACACTTTAGAAGGTGTTTCAACATTATCAATTGAATATTAAAAAATAAAATATTAATTTTGCTAAATAGCAGGAATATATTAAAATATTAAATCTATGAAAACACATCATAAAATTATTATTGGTGATTCTAGAAATATGGATGAGATAGCAGATGAGTCTATTCATTTAGTAGTTACATCTCCACCATATTGGCAATTAAAAGATTATGGCAATGAAAATCAAATCGGATACAATGATACATATGAGGAATATATAAATAATTTAAATTTAGTATGGAGTGAATGTCATAGAGTTCTTCACAAAGGATGTCGTTTGTGTATAAATATTGGAGATGAATTTGCACGTTCAGTTTATTATGGTAGATATAAAGTAATACCAATAAGAACAGAAATTATAAAATTTTGCGAAAGTTATGGTTTTGATTACATGGGGTCTATTATTTGGCAAAAAGTAACTACATGTAACACAACAGGTGGAGCTACCATAATGGGTTCATATCCTTATCCTAGAAATGGTATAATTAAATTAGATTATGAATTTATTTTGATTTTTAAAAAATACGGAAATGCTCCTAATGTTAGCAAAGAGATAAAAGAATTATCAAAATTAACTAATGAAGAATGGAATCAATATTTCGTTGGCCATTGGAATTTTTCAGGTGAGAAACAAGATAAGCACTTAGCAATGTTTCCAGAAGAATTGCCTAAAAGATTAATTAAAATGTTTAGTTTTGTTGATGAAACTGTTTTAGATCCTTTTTTAGGTAGTGGGACAACATCATTAGCCGCAAAAAAATTAAATAGAAACTCTATAGGATATGAAATTAATGAAGATTTTCTTCCAGTCATCAAAGAAAAACTTAATATTGACCAAAAAGAAATATTCAATGAAAATATTTATGAAATAATTAAACAAAACAATTTGAACAACAATTTTAAAGAAAGAATAAACAAATTGCCTTATATTTTTAATGACCCAATAAAATTTGATAAAAAAATTGACCCTAAGAAATTTAATTATGGATCTAAAATTGATAATACTGAAAATTATAAAAATAAATTTTATACTGTCACAGATATTATTTCACCTGAATTTTTGATATTAGATAATGAATTAAAAGTCAAACTATTAGGAATTAAAGAAAAACCTGATAAAAGAAATGAAGCTATAGTTTTTTTAAATGAAAAAATTTATAAACAGAAAGTATATATTAAATATGATAATACTAAATATGATGAAAATGGTAATTTACTTTGTTATTTATTTTTAAAAAATAATATGTTTATAAATTATTATCTTATAAAAAATGGATTAACCGATATTGATGATAAATATAATTTCATATATAAGTCTAAATTTCAAAATCTTAAAAATAAAATTTCTATAAAATAAAATTTTATGAAAATTAAAATTAATAATGATGATATTAGAGCATATCTTGATATTGAAAAACTTAATTTAGATAAATACGTTTCGCCTTTAATTAATTTAGCTAATCAATATGCTCAAGGTACAAGACCTAAAGTAGTAGGGCAAATGAGTGAATTAATACAGCAATTTAATGGTAAAACAATATCAGAATGGAAGCAATGGTATTTATCTAAGAATCCAGATGCTATAGAAAATGCAATTAAAAAATTTGGACAAAAATACAAGAATTAAAAGATGCAATTAATAATGTTGATGAATCTGATGTAGAAAAATGGGTAGAAGATCTTGTCATTGTTAAAACATTCACAGGACTTAAATTTCAAGAAGTAATTTTAAAAAAAGCTGCTGAAATTAAAAACACTACATATAGATTATCAAATCCTGAAGAAGAATCTAAAGGAATAGATGGATTTATTGACGATATTCCAGTTTCAATAAAACCTATTACTTATAAATTAGAATCATTATTAAAAGAACAAATTAAAGTTAAAATTATTTTTTATCAAAAATTGAAAGATGGTATAGAAGTAGATTATGGAGAAATAATATAATAATTTCCCTTTATAAAAAATAATTTAGAATTTTTTAAATACAAATATAGATTAATCAAGTTGAGACACTTTAGAAGGTATTTCAACTTGAGATTCCAAAATTTCTTCTAAATATTTTCTAGCCATTTTAAAATTATGGGTAGGTTCTATACTGAGAATTAGTCTATGACTGTCTTGTTTCATATTAGTATTTTTAGGATGATTTTGTATGAAATCTAAAATATTTGGTAATTTTTGTAAAATTTTATCTTTTAGAAAATCTTTAGAAGAAAAGTATAAAGTAAGTGTATTTTTGAATAGAGTAATCTTTTCAACATATAACTGATTGGCCAGCCACTTGAGCCTAATAGCTTCTATTAATTCTACTGTCTCAGGTGGCAAAGCACCGAAACGATCTTTTATTTTTTCTATGATTTCTAATAAATCTTTTTCGCTACTAGAATCATTTAGCTCTCTATATAGCTTGATACGTTCTATGCTTGTAGGCACATAAAATTCTGGAATTAAAATACTGCGATCTGTATCAATAGTTATCTCGGAAGAAGGAATATTTAAATCTTTTTCATTAATAGGCAAATCCATTTCTTGACGCAGCTCTATAAGAGTCTCATCTAGAACTTTTTGATACATTTCATAGCCTACATCCTCTATGAAACCGCTTTGTTCTGCTCCAAAAATAGAGCCAGCACCACGAATTTCTAAATCTTTTATAGCTACAGAAAAGCCAGATCCTAAATCACTAAATTCTTCAATAGTTTTTAATCTTTTTTGAGAAACTGTAGAGAGAAATGTAGCTGGAGGAATGAGAATATAGCAAAAAGCTTTTTGATTTCTACGACCAACTCTACCACGCAATTGATGTAAATCACTTAGACCGAAATTTTGACCATCATTTATAAAAATTGTATTAGCCATTGGCATATCTATGCCAGACTCTATGATAGTAGTAGCCACTAACACATCTATTTCTCTTTGTAGAAAAGCCATCGTAACGGTTTCTATTTCTTCAGCTTTCATACGACCATGAGCTATACCTACACGTGCAGTAGGTACTATATTTTGTATCAAATGGGCAATGTCTGCAATAGTGCCAATTTTATTATGTATAAAAAATACTTGTCCGCCACGTTCTAATTCATTTTCTATAGCATTTTTAATAAAATTAGCATCGAAAGTTCTTACTTCAGTATGAATAGGTTGTCTATTAGGTGGTGGAGTTCTGAGAACACTAATATCTCTAGCGCCCATCAGAGACATCTGAAGTGTACGAGGTATAGGAGTAGCAGACAGATACAAAGTATCTACATTAGCTTTTAATTGTCTTATTTTTTCTTTAGCAGCCACACCAAATTTTTGCTCCTCATCGATAACCAAAAGACCCAAATCATGAAATTTAACATCACTGCTCAGCAATCTATGAGTACCAATGATAATGTCTATTTTACCTTCTGATAATTGTTTTAAGATTTCTTTTTGCTCTTTGCTAGTGCGAAAACGATTGATAAAATCCACGGTTACAGGTAAATCTTTTAATCTCTCTGAGAAAGTCATATAATGCTGAAAAGCTAAAATAGTCGTTGGCACTAAAATAGCTGTTTGTTTACCATCCAATGCAGCTTTGAATGCTGCCCTAACAGCAATCTCTGTTTTACCAAAACCTACATCACCACATATTAATCTATCCATAGGAAAGCTGCTTTCCATATCTTTTTTTACTTCCTCTGTAGCAGTCAATTGATCGGGAGTATCTTCATATTCAAAGCTAGATTCTAGCTCTATTTGCAAATAATTATCCTGCTGAAAAGAAAAACCTTGCATAGTTTTTCTCTGAGCATATAGTTTTATCAACTCTCTGGCAATATCTTTTATATGTTTTTTTAGCTTATTTTTCTTATTTTGCCAAGTTACACTTCCTAATTTGCTAAGAGTAGGTGGATTAGAATCTGCTCCCACATATTTGGTGATTTTGTGCATAGATTGTATACTCAGATATAGTACATCATCATCTTTGAACATCAATTTTAGTACTTCTTGCTTGTTACCATTAATTTCTAATTGCTCTAATCCAGCAAAACGCCCTATACCATACTGCACATGCACTATGAAATCACCAGGCTGCAATTCCATCATCTCTTCGAGATCAGCAAATTTTCTTTTTTGAATTTTATTGAGTAATCTTGGTTTTAAATATTTTTTAAAAAGTTGATGTTCTGGAATAATGATTTGTTTCGTATCATCATCTATGAAACCTTCATTAAATACTGTAGGTAGATAATGAATATGCGGTGATATTTCTGCATTATACTCTATATCCATATCATCTAAAATAGTTTGCATGCGTTCCCATGCAGGATAGTGAGGACTAGTGAAATGAATAGTATATCCATTTTCTATTTTTTCTTTACAAAAATCATAGAAATCTTTTAAAACTTTAGGGAAAATAGGTAATGCTTTTACGTTAAATGATATTAAAATATCTTTATTAGCATATATAGCTTCAGAAAAATTAATCTTCTTTAAATTATTTAATTGCTCAGTAAACTCATCAAGATCTACAAAATCATCAAGTATCTCTTCAGGTAGCCTATAATAAAAAGCTTCTAAATTATTTAGAATTATATCAAGATTATCAGTCCAAATTATTTGATTTTTTAATAAACTTAAAATAGAAACTTTATCATCATTAATATCATCTAATGAACTCATTAGATTGATACTGAATAATTCTCTAGTACTCATTTGTGAGGCAGCATCGACGAGTTTAATATGTGCTAATTTTTCGTCATTGAATAATAAACGATAAGGATCATCAGCATCAAAAGAGAACACATCACATATAGCTCCACGTCTAGCAAATTGGCCAGGTTCATAGACGTAATCAACCTCTACATAGCCATAATCTAATAAAAGCTCTATGAGAAAATCCAGATCAATGTTTTCACCAACTTTTATCTTAGTAGTATGTTCTATAATATGGGCAGATTTAGGAATTTTTTCTAAAATAGCTTCTGGATAAGAAATAATTAAAGAAGTTGACTTAGCATCATTTAGTTGCTGTGAACATCGCAATCTCATTGATTCATTAGAATTTACAATGGTGAAAGCATCAAAATTTCTAAAACTTGATGGTAGATAAAAAAGTTGTAATTTATCATTAAGCTGCAATTGCTCAATCCAATAATCTAGATTATTGTATATCTGTAATGCTTCATCTTCATTATTTGCGATAAAAATACCTTGTTGATTTAAAAATTTTTTATAAAAAATTAAAATTATTACCGACGAAAAGGCACCTGCTACCTGAGATAGCTGTATATTTTGAAACTTAGCAATTGATTTAAATAATTCATTAAAAGCAGGATTTTTATTCTCTTTACTAAAAAAATCCTCTATTTTATTATTCATATTACAAAATTAGTAAATTCTAAAAAAATAACAAAAATACTATACTAAAAAAATTGAATTATATTTTATTAATAACTAATTAATTACTTTAAATGTTTTAGAAATTACTATATCTCTTGAGAGTATAATTTGAATTTGTTTAAAAATATTTCTTATTAAATTCTTTCTCGTATGTCTATTTAAAGAATCAAAGAAAATTCTCTGCTTGAAAAATTAATCCGAGCAAAGAAAAAATTTTAAAATTATTCTTTAATTACAGAAATATTTAGATAACTTTATTATCAAAACGCCTAATTCAATTAACTAATAATTATTATTAATCAATTTTGATACATTTGGCGATGCGATATCTTTTACCAGGTAGAGATTGAATGATTTCTGCAAATTCTAAATTTAAAAGTGCCATAGACACTATATCTATGCCAATATTGAGACTATTACACATATGGTCTATGCTGCTATCACCTTCATTTAATAAAAATTGATATATTTTTTCTTCATCTTGGCTCAGTGGAAAAGGAATAGCACTTGTAGATTGATTATTAAATGGCATTAGATCCCAATTTAATGTTTTCAAAATATCATTACCTTCAGTTATCAATTCTGCTTTATAATGTTTGATTAGATTTAGACAACCTTGAGCTAATGGATCAGTAATATTACCTGGTACAGCAAATACGGCTCTATTGTATGAAAATGCAATATTAGCTGTAATCAATGCACCTCCTCGCTCCCTTGTTTGTACTACAACTACTCCATCAGAAAGTCCAGCTATTATTCTATTTCTTTCAGGGAAATGCTGCTTCAGTGGAGGCTCATTGTATAAATATTCTGTAACTAAACAACCATGATTATTTATTATTTCTTTAGCTAAATTAGTATTCTCTGTAGGATAAAGAGTAGAAAGTCCATGGCCTAATACAGCTATAGTGGGTAAATTATGATTTAGAGCAGACTTATGAGCAAAAGTATCTATACCTGAGGCTAAACCACTTACAATAGTTGGCGATATTACACTCAAGTCATTAATTAACTTTTCTGTAATATCCTTGCCATAATATGATGCTTTTCTCGTACCTACAAAAGAAATAGATTTATCTATGTTTGGTAATTCACCTTTTATAAACAAAGAAATCGGAGCATCTATACATTCTTTTAATTTACTAGGATAGTCTATGCTATCGATAGTTATGATCTTTACATCATTTTGCAGAGATATCTCTATCTCTGATTTTGCCTTTTGCAGAGCTGTAGTTTTATATTTATTTATAGTATTAGCTAGTAATGAAGACAAGGAAAATCGGTTTTGCAATTCCATAGATGATAATGAAAACAATAATTCTAGATTGGGAAATACATCAATAATTTTTTTAGCAGTGATATTTCCTATCTTAGGAATAAACTTAAGAGCTAAAACATATATATTTTCATTCATCTCACTAAAAAATATTAAATTATCATATTCAAGAATTGCAAAATTAAGAGAAAAAAATATTTTGAGAATTTATATTTTTTAAAGAATTTGATAAATTATAATACAAATTTTTCAAAGATAAAGATACTTTATTTAGATGGTGAAGATAACAGGAGAAATAGATTATCGGAAGTACTTACAAATTAGGTTTGTATTATTTTTTAGAATAAAATCAGCAAATGTTTTTATCTCATCTTCATTATAGTTTTTCTTTGAAAAATCAAAATTGCGATAAATAAATTTTCTTGTATCTATCAACACTTCTAATGATTTTTCTCTGATAGCAAGAAGTAATGGAATTGCTTTAATGGTTTCAGGATATTCTAATAATAAATCTACTGTCTCATTGTATAAATCTTGCTTACCAATGAGGTAATTTAATAGATTTAGTTCTTTTTCGATTGGTTTTATATTTTGTAATACTTTTTTCCAATTAACAAAATAATCCCATTGAGTAATTTTATGCTTAAATGAAGATGTTATTTCCTCGAAAAGTTCATCATCTGTTTTATTGAGCAATTGACATAATTTTTTCATAAGCATTATTTGTAATTAATAATTCTGTAAGTTCTCCTCTTTTATTTGGATTTGCATTAATATTCCTTTTGGCTATTACTCTTTTAATAATAAATTTTCCATACAATTCATCAAAAAAATTGTCATTTGGGTTTTTGCCTTTAACATCAGAATTACTTAAAATCCATTTATAGCCTAATGAATCTATTTTTTCGCAAAATTTGGCAAGTCTTATTTGCTCTACATCATCAAATTCTTTATTTGTGTATGAATTGAAACTAGACGTATCACTTATTGGTTTATATGGTGGGTCTAAATAAAATAAAGTAATATTTTCAGCATATTTCAATGTTTTTTCAAAGTCACCACACAAAATAGTAACATTTTGTAAAACCTCATTAACTGCTCTTAAATTTTCTTCATCGCAAATCATAGGTTTTTTATAACTACCTATAGGAACGTTAAACTCATTTTTTCTATTTACACGATACAGCCCATTAAAGCACGTTCTATTAAGAAAAATGAAAAGAGCAGCTTGTGTTATATTATCAGATTTCCTTTTATTAAATAATTTTCTTTTTGAGTAATAATATTCTTTTTTCTCATGAATATTATTTTCTAATGAATGAAATTCGTTTTCCCAAATTTTTAGTAATTGTATTAATTTCTCTACATTTTCTTTAATTATTTGGTATGTATTTATTAAATCAGGATTAATATCATTAATAACTGCATTATTTATATTCGGATATTTTTGTATAATCCAAAAAAATACTGCACCTGCACCAACAAAAGGTTCTATGTATATAAATTGATTTTTTTTAATGAAATTAGGAATTTCATTATCGATTTCAGTTAATAACTGAGTTTTGCCGCCAGCCCATTTTATAAATGGTTTTGCTGTTTTATTTATCCTTGTTATATCCATTGTATTAATTTCATAAACGTTTATACACTCTCATTTATCTCGTCTATTTTACAATTTTTTGAATGAATAAATGCTATAAATTTATTCAAAAATACAAAAATTATTTTAATAAAATTAAAATAAACTATAAAAAATAAAAATTGCTTTTATTTGTCTTGATAATTGTGATAAGATGGGATTTATTTATATCCTTTCAGAAATTGCTGACGTAAATTTTCATCAAATTTTTCTATGGCGTATCGTAACATGGTTCTGGGCATTTCGGTGTAATGTTTTTGCAAAAAAACTATTGCTACATCTTTGTCTCTTTTACCAACCTCTCTAATCATCCATCCCACAGCCTTGTGAATTAAGTCATGATGATGATGAAGCAATATCTCGGAAATTGCGAGTGTATCATAGAAATCATCGCGACGAATAAAGTACAACGTAGCGATGATAGCAATACGCTGTTTCCAAAGGTCGTCGGAGTTAGCTAAATCGTAAAGTAACGATCTGTTTTTATCAAATAAATAACCACCCAATAGAGTTGGAGCGGAGGCATCAACCAAATCCCAGTTATTGACAAAAGCAATATTATCGAGATACAAGTTTACAATGGAAGCTTTTTCAGCTTCTGCTGCTTTCTCGAATTTGTAGCAAAGCATAAAAAGAGCAGTTGACCTGTATTCGTGAATTTCGCTTTTTAATAATTGTTCCAGTTCATTCAAATTAATTTCTCTGTAATATTTTTTAGCAATTTTGCGTTGAATAGGGACATTCACACCTATAAATTTATCGCCTTCTCCATATTCACCTGAACCAGTTTTAAAAAATTTCATGTGATGCTGAGCTTTTTCCTTGCAAGCATTTTGGTTTAATTCGTCAATTATACTTTGTGGTAAATTTATTTTATTCATTATTCTTCTATCTATAGAAAATTTGTTAAAAATTCTAAGAATTAGTGTTTTTATTTTTTTTGTCAGAAGGAAATATTAATATATAATTTTTAAATTCTCCTATGGATATTTTATTTTTAAAGAAAATTTTTTCAATTTTTGTTAAAATACGATGCCTTTTAGAAGGTTTTTTGTAATTAGCAGATGGCTTTTTAGAATAATTTAATTTATCTTGCCAATTAAAATTTTTAATCCAATCATTCATTACTGCTGGATGAGTATCTTTAAATACTGGCAAGGTACCAAGTGGGGCATAAGCGAAAATTTCTACATTTTTATTATTATCTAAAGCAATATTTTTGCCTTTATGAATGGTATCTAGGGCAATTTTCTTTTTTTGCATTAGTTCTGGTGGCCTCACCCATCCATAATGATAAATAGCTGCATTCACTTTTGCAACTTTCAGCTTAAATGTGCCTTCTTGCTGTCTGTAATGTATTCCATCAAAGTTTGGAATTCTACGAAAAGATTGTGCACTCTCCCACGAATGAATTTCTGGATCATTTCTAATGATTCTGATTTCTTTTTTGTACCAGCCATGACTATTTTGATAATGCCAATAATCGCCATAAAAGTGGATATAGTCGAATAATAAACCTTCTATATCTTTATTTTCTAATAATTCTTTACAACGTTTTACTATATTATCTAAATATTTTTCGTGGACAACCTCATCAGCTTGCAAATAAAACAACCAATCTCCACTGCAAGCATTTTTAGCAATATCGGTCTGGTGTGCATTCTCGGTGCCATTAGGATATTTATCTAAATTCCATTCAGAAAAAATTAATTTTATTTTTGGACTATTGATACTTTCTATTAATTCTACAGTTTTATCGTCGTCATCGCAATCACCAATATTTACAATAAATTCATCCACAATAGGCAGGATGGATAGAATAGACTGTTTAATAGGATAATACAGTTTATCTGCATTTTTGCAAAAGGTAAAACCACTGATTCGCATTTATTAATTTTTTAATTTCAAAATTAACAATTAAATAGGAATAGGATTTTATTAAATAATGAAATTAGAAAAATAATTTGTTAAAAAGTAGGTATAATGATAAAGTAAACGTAAAAAAAAGTGAGAAAGTATAAAAATTTGTAAAATTTTTATACTTTCATTTTAACATACACAAGTGTTTAAATTTCAGTATTTAATATTTTTATTAATTTTGCCAAAAACATAATTTTATGGAATATTCAACCGAAGTGATAGAAAATATGCTTGCTTTGACCAAAGAAGGTAAACGCGAATTCCTAGATAATCTCTACAAATTCCTCAATAGCAATAGATTGACAGCATTAGATTATCAGAGAATCAAGATTTTGACAACCGCTCCTATTTGTCCAAGATGTAGATGTGAGCATGTTACTAAAGCAGGTGTTCGCAATGGCAGACAAGTATATAAATGTAAGAATTGCAAATACCAATTCCGAGAAACTGCTAAATCTTTTGTTTATCATATGCATAAATATCACCTGATTCTGGATTATCTAAAATGTATGTTAGAGGGTAAAAGTTTAAGAGCTTGCGCTAGTGAAGTTGGCATTAGTTTACCAACTAGCTTCAAATGGAGGCATAAGATTTTGTCTGCAATACAAGGTTTAGAAGGTGGTATTAGTTTCTCTGGAATCATAGAAGCAGATGAACTATTAATGGAGTATTCTGAGAAAGGACGTAAATATAAAACACTTGAAGAAAAAGAGCAAGCTTTGAAAACTTTTCATCCAAACGTTGCTGTATTAGTGATGACAGATAGAGAAGGTAATTTACTTTTCAAACATACTGGAGAAAAGAAAGTAAAGAACGAACAGATAAAAGATGAATTGAAGATGAGAACATCTGAGAATAATTTGATATGTTTTAAGCCAAATGAAGAGTTTAAACAAGCAGTTATTGAATCGCAAAATAAGAAGATATTAGTTAGAAAGCAAACAAAGGGTCTAACAGTATATAGTACACAAGTTGCAGAGAAAAAGATTAAGGGTTTACACAGTTGGATGAGTAAATTTAGAGGAGTGGCTACGAAGTATCTGCAGAACTATCTAATGTGGTTTGTAGTGATGAATAAGTATTTGAAAGATGAGGTGGAATCAGATATTGGGCGACTTTTAAACTTGTCATCGCACGATAGGTGGGCGTGGGAGCGGTATTGGAGATTGATGAAATTGAAATATTAAAAAACATTTAAAGTTAAACAGTAAAAACTGTTATCTTATTCCCTCCCCTTTTTGTATTAACCAAATTAAACAATCATTTTATTGTTTTCTAATCATTTATCGCCCCTTCTATCCTTTTATTAATTAAAGGTTTATTTCAATATTAAATTTATTGTTTAATAAAATCTGAATAATCTTTTTCTAGTTTTATAATATAATCATCGAAGCCATGATTTTCTGCAGTCTTACGAGCATTTTGAGCTATAATATTTTTTATTTCATCATCTGTTAATAAAAGTTTAATAGCCTCATAGATTTGTTTGTGATTCTGAGGTTCTACGCATATAGCATTTTCTCCACAATTAATTATATCTGTTACTCCACCAGCGAATGTAGTAACAACAGGTAACTGCATAGCCATAGCTTCTAAAAGTGCATTTCCAAAAGATTCGCGATAAGAAGGAAAAACAAAAATATCCATTGTGCTCAGTGCATCAGCTACAGAATCTGTAAATTCATAAAAAATAAATTTCCCTTTTGGTAAAGTATAATCAGCTAATTGATAAATTTCGTTAGCAAAATATCCTTCTCCTACACTTGCTCCACCAAAAAATACAAAAAATAAATTGTCATAATGATTTTTTAACAATTCAGAGGCAGCAAAAATTAATTCACGATGACCTTTCATAGGTGTGATCCTGCCCACCATACCTATCACAATAGCATCATTTGGTATATTATATTTTTGACGATTTAGATTTTTATCATATTTATTAGGATCGAAAACATTTAAATCTACAGCGTTATTTAGTACTTCTATTTTTTCAGCATTTATAGGAGTTGTCATGATTAAATTTTCTTTAATAAAGTTTGAAATAGCGTAGCATTTGTCTATACGATGATATATCCATCTATGTACTAACGTTTTTTTTCTAATATTACTTTCCATTCTGCGAGTGAAAAATAGTGGAGTGCTCAATCCATAAGTATTTAAAACACTTGCTATAGGAAATAAATCATGTGAACGTTGCACGTGAATAATATCTGGAGAGAACTTTTTAATAACATCATGAGTATTTTTATAATTAGTAATAGCATTAGAACCATTATCAAAAAGGCCAGTAGAAAATTGCAAATTTAGACTTTTACATTTTTCACTAATTAGACTATCGGCAGAGCAGAATACTAGTACGTCATGTCCTTTGCTTTGCAAAGCTAAAGAAATTTTAATGGTTTGCTGCTCTAATCCTCCCATAGAATATCCACCGCAAGCTTGTATGATTTTCATAATAAAATTAATTTCATTGCAAAATTAAAAAAGCTAATTTATAAAATCGTAATATTATTTTTTCTCTTTATGTTTTTCTTTCAGATATTTTCTAAAATAAATAATAAAAAATATTAATGAAATATAAAAAATAAAAGCACTTCTAGAACGTTTAGCCATTATTAAATATGGTGGATTATTTGGATTTTCTATCCATTTAATATTATAATCATGTTTTATTTTTCCAATATTACAATCAGTGTAAGGTATAATGTTAAATGAATCTATATTATATTGTTTTAAACAATATAGATTACTACTATTAAAATTAATATTATGTGCTTTTATTAATGCGATAAAAATAGTATCATTAAAACCATAAGAAATTAAAGAGTCAATTTTAATATTAGGATATTTAAAAAATATTATATCTTTATCAATAAATGAAAAATCATATTTATCCATAATTTTAAAACCTGGTCGACCTTGTCTTGTATTCCAATATTCGGGTTTCATCTCAAATGGCAATCTATTATAAATTGGTAAATTATTTTTGCCATAATAATATAAATCACTATCAGCTATAATATATAGTGATGCAGAGGCAATAATTAAAGTTCCAAACACAATTGTTAATAATAATTTTTTACTTATCATATTTTAATAACAAAAATCAATTTTATTTATTATAATCAGCTATTACTTTTATATTATCTAAAATTAAATCATAAAGTTCTAAATTAGAATCATTTACATTATCATAATATAAATATACACTTGTACCTTTATCAATATCATTTCTGTAATATAATTTTGTTAATGGGCAATATCCCTTAATAATATATCTTTTATCATTTATCACATTAATAGTATCACAATATTTCTTTTCAGTAAATTTACTATTTGGTCCAATAAGAACAGCTATAAATGAATAAGGATAAGATTGTAGTGTATAAGAAATTAGAATTGTCTCATTGTCTAACGTTTTTGATTTATAAGAGTTATTTGGATAAAATAATTCTATATTAATATTTGAATAACATATAGTATCTTTTGCGAAATCTTTTAATTCATATTGACTATATATCATACAACTATTTGTCATTAAAAATAACATTAAACAAATTTTTGTTTTCATATCTTTTGTTAATATTGCCGAATTTAATGTATCAATTATAGAAATTTATTATTTTGTTAGGTAAAATTAATGAAATTATTTCCAAATATTATAAAATTTTTATTTTTTGTTAAATATGTGGCAATTCTTGAATTACCATTATGATGTTTTTATTGCAAAATCATTTATAAAAGGAGATTTTGCTATTTCTTATTATTTATAAATGAATTATTATACTGATTTAAAAAATTTGAAAAAAATTTATTATCTAACCCTCTAATTCAATTTTTTTTCAAAAATGAAACAAAATAATTTTTAAAGATATATTTTTTAATGTAACTTTGCAAAAAAAATTGTGGAACCCAAGGTTGGAATTTATAGTGGTAATGCATCACGAGTATTAGCAGAAAGTATAGCAAAAAATTATGGTATTCCACTCGGCAAGACGACATACACGAAATTTGCCGATGGAGAGTTTCAAGTGAGTTTCGATGAAACTATTCGTGGAAAAGAAGTATTTATCGTGCAATCTACTTTCCCACCAGTGGATAATTTATTTGAATTATTACTTATGATAGATGCAGCCAAAAGAGCATCTGCCAAGCATATATATGCTGTCATCCCATATTTTGGCTTTGCTAGACAAGATAGAAAAGATAGGCCTAGAGTAGCGATAGGTTCTAAACTTGTAGCAGATTTATTACAAGCAGCAGGAACCACCCATGTTATTACTATGGACCTACATGCAGACCAATTGCAAGGTTTTTTTAATATCCCAGTAGATCATCTTTTCGCTTCTAGTATTTTTTATGATTATATAAAAGATCTAAACATTCCTAATTTAGTAGTTTCATCTCCTGATACTGGTGGTACTAAAAGAGCTAATGTATATGCTAAAGCTTTTAACTGCGATATGGCTATTTGCTATAAACAAAGAGAAAAAGCAAATCAGATATCGGATATGGTTCTGATAGGTGATGTGAAAAATAAAAATGTGATAATTTTTGATGATATAGTAGATACTGCTGGCTCACTCATTAAAGCTGCTAATTTGATGAAAGAAAAAGGTGCTTTGACTATCAGAGCAGTTTGTACACATGCTTTGCTTAGTAATAATGCTGTAGAAAAAATAGATGAAAGTGTCATTGACCAACTAATAGTTACAGACACTATACCATTAAAAAAAACATCTGACAAAATTGTTGTCTTATCTGTAGCTAAAATTTTTTCTGGAGTGATAAAAAGGAATATTGAATGTGAATCTATAAGTTCATTTTTTGATTTTAATCCTTTTATTTAATATGAAAACCAATTAAAAAAAACATAAAATTATGAAAGTACTTTCTATTAGTGGCTCCCCAAGAGAGAGCGTAGGGAAGAAAGACGCAAAACAATTGCGAAAAAAAGGCTTCGTGCCTTGTGTAATGTATGGTGGCGAAAAACAAGTATTCTTTTATTTAGAAGAAGCTAAATTATCACCTATACTTACCTCTGTAGAACCAATTACAATAGACATTGAGCTCAATGGACAGATTCATCACTGTATTATGCAGGATTTACAATTCCATCCTGTTTCTGACAAGGTTATACATATAGATTTTAAAGAATTAAGTGATGATAAACCTATTACAATGAATGTGCCTATACAATTTGTTGGTGAATCTATAGGTGTAAAGCGTGGTGGCAAAATGGATATAAAAATTAAAAAATTACCTGTGAGAGCTATTCCTAGCAAAATGCCTTCTTACATCCCAGTAGATATCACTAAAATGGATATAGGTGATAACATTCGTATTCGCGATATTATTAATGATGAATATCAAATCATTAAACCACCTCATCTGATGATAACAAAAGTGATTTATACTAGAGCTACTACTGCAAGTGATGTAGAAATAGAAGAATAAAAAATTATTATAGAAAAAAGAGGGGGCCAAATTTGACCCCCTCTTTTATTTTTATTAAATTAGGAGTTTAATCTGATTTGTTTTAAAATATTTCTTATATATTTCTTTATTTTTCAGCTATAAAAAGAAAAAAATTAAGAAAAATCATTTTTGGGGAGAATGCGGTATTAATTAAAGCAGAGAATAAATTTTAAAATTATTCATTAAGTGCATAAATATTTGGGAAAAATTATTATCTAAACGACTATTTCAATAATTTTTAATATTATTATTTTTTCTGATAATTACTATCTTATACGATTTATTTGTTTTATAACAAATTGTTTTTACAACTGTTTAATAAAAAATTTAATTTTTTATTGACAAAAAAAATATATAATTTTGCAAAAAATTTGCCCAGGTGGCGGAATTGGTAGACGCGCTACTTTGAGGGGGTAGTGCCTGCAAGGGTGTGCAAGTTCGAGTCTTGTCCTGGGCATTTTTTTATGCCCGGATGGCGGAATTGGTAGACGCGCTAGTTTCAGGGACTAGTACTGTCACAGGTGTGCAGGTTCGAGCCCTGTTCCGGGCATTAACAAAAAAAATTATTATTTATTTGTTTTATAATTTAAATTATAAAAATTTTTACTTGAATAATGTAACAAATAAAATTATTCTACGTATATTCAATTCCTATTAAAAAAAAATTGATTTATGGAACCTAAAAAATTGATGCATTTTAATTTTGATCTACCTGATGAGTTAATAGCTAGATATCCTATGGAGGAGAGAGATGAATGTCGGCTAATGGTAATACACAAAAAAACCGGTGAAATTGAGCATAAAATTTTCAAAAATATTACAGATTATTTTGATGATGGCGATGTGATGGTCATTAATAATACAAAAGCATTTCCTGCTAGATTAATAGCAACAAAAGAACGTACCGGAGCTCAAATAGAAGTGATACTTTTAAGGGAGCTAAATGAAGATCTAAAATTGTGGGATGTTACTGTGGAGCCAGCACGAAAAATTCGCATTGGTAATAAATTATATTTTGGAGATAATAATGAATTAATTGCAGAGGTAATAGATAATACTACTTCTCGCGGACGTACTATTCGCTTTCTCACAGAGATGCCACACGATATTTTTCTGAAATTACTAAAAAGCTTGGGAGAATTAGCAGTACCTGTACTTTTGGATCGCTCTACTGAGCCTATTGATACTGAATATTTTCAGACTGTTTATGCTAAAGTAGAAGGTTCTGTTTTACCACCTTTTGCTGGATTACATTTTACTGAATTATTAATGAAAAGAATGGAAGTAAAAGGTATCAATTTTTCTGAAATTACTGTACATATTGGATTAGGAGATTTGCGAAAAATAGATGTTCAAGATTTAGCTAGGCACAAAATCGATGCAGAAGAGTTTATTATTAATGAAAAAGCCTGTCAGATAGTTAATGAAGCTAAAAAAAATAAAAAAAAGATTTGTGCAGTCGGTAATTCTGTGATGAAATCAATAGAATCATCTCATTCTATTGACGGATATTTGATGCCAGCTCATAGATGGTCTTCTCTATTTATTTATCCACCTTATGATTTTCATGTACCTGATGCATTTTTAACCAATTTTAATTTGCCTTATAGTATGGCTTTGATGTCTGCAGCTACATTCGCAGATTATGAACTTTTGATGTCTGCTTATGAATTGGCTGTGAAAGAAAAATATCGTTTTCATGTTTATGGAGATGCAATGTTAATCATTGATTAATTATCGACAAATGGATAATAATAAATATGCTATTATTTTAGCTGCAGGTCAAAGCAGACGCATGCGTAGCAAAGTTCCTAAGCCATTAATGTCATTTAATGGTAAATTCCTGCTTTGCTATAGTTTAGAGTCTTTTGTTGGAATTGTTCCTATTTCTAATATTATTTTGGTGATTAATAGCATGCATAAAGGATTATATTTAGTATTTTGGTATAATTATCCTGAATATGAAGGTATAAAAACTGTTATCGGTGGTAAAGAGCGTTTCGATAGTGTAAAAAATGCTCTTGCAGCTTTACCTGATGATGGATTAGTAGCTATTCATGATGCCGCTAGACCATATGTGCCGAAACCATTAATTAGAAAAGGTTATAAATTAGCTAAAGAAACTAATTGTGCTATTCCATTTCATAAAACTTATAATTCTGTTAGAATAAAAGATGATGATAAAAATTTCATCGTAGATAGAGATAAAGTTATGTTAATTGATACTCCACAATTTTTTAATATTTCTTTACTGAAACAAGCTTATGAGCAAGACTATAATGATAAATTTACAGATGATGCTAGTGTATGGGAAAGTAAAAATCTACCACTTACTTTTTTTGAAGGTACTAGATTAAATCTTAAAATTACTTATCCTGAAGATTTAATTTTAATGTCTGCTATATTAGAAAATTTTTATTAATTTTGCAAATAAAATTTTCCCATGCTTAAAATGCGTGGGAATGTTTTTTTATATTTTTTATAAAAGTAAATTTATCATTATGGATGACACAACATATCTCACAAAAGAAGGTTTTGAAAATCTTCAAAATAAATTAAATAAACTGATACATGAGGAGAGGCCACGTGTAGCTCAGATGATAGCAGAAGCAAGAGAAAAAGGCGATTTATCAGAAAATGCTGAATATGATGCTGCTAAAGATGCTCAGTCTCATTTAGAATTAGAAATAGCTCAATTGCAAAAACTCTTGGCAAAAGTTAAAATTATTAATGAAACTGAGGTTGATAAATCTCAAGTACGGATATTAACTACAGTTACTATTAAGAATTTATCTAATAATCAGATAATATCTTATAAGATAGTACCAGACAAAGAAGCAGATCTCAAGAAAAAACATCTCGGTGTCAATAGTCCTGTAGCTCAGGCTCTGATAGGTAAAAAAATCGATGATATCGTAGATATCCAAGTACCCGCTGGTGTAATAAAATATAAAATTTTAAAAATTGAATAACTATGTCTAGTATATTTACAAAAATTGTTAATCGTGAAATCCCCGCATATATTGTCGCTGAGGATGAAAATTATTTGGCATTTTTAGATATCAATCCTTTAGCCAAAGCTCATACTTTAGTGATACCAAAGAAAGAAGTTAGTTACATTTTTGATTTAGATGATGAAAGTCTTGCTGGCTTATGGATTTTTGCCAAAAAAATAGCTAAAGCTATTGATAAATACATGCAAGGTGAGGCTATCAGAACAGGTGTCGCCGTCATAGGTCTAGAAGTACCTCATGCTCATATTCACCTTGTACCAATTAAAAATGTTACTGATATTGATTTTGCTAAACCTAAACTGAAATTCAGCTCTGAAGAATTACATAATATTGCTGAAGGAATAAAGAAATTTGTAGTTTTAAAATGATTATTTAATCAGGATTTTACTTAAATTTAAATAATTTATTTATCAAATTATTTAAAATGAAAATATAATATATTAAATGCATAAAGCCGGTTTCATAAGCATATTAGGGTATCCAAATGTTGGTAAATCTACATTAGTGAATTCCATTATAGGTGAAAATCTAATGCCAGTTTCTCCCAAAGCTCAAACTACTCGACAAAGAGTCTTGGGCATTTATAATGATGAAAATACTCAAATTGTTTTTTCAGATTTACCAGGTTGGATCACTAACCCTCAATATGAGCTACATAAAGCTATGCTACATGATATAGAATCAGCTTTCGAAGATGCAGATGTATTAATTTACATGCATGATTTAACTGATAAAAGAGATGACAATCAACTCATAGATATCGTAGCTAAATATTCACAACCTAAAATTGTTGTTCTCAACAAAGCTGATTTAGTCGATGAAAAAACATTTTTGATAAAAGAAAAAAAATTAAAAGAAAAATTCTCTAATAATGTAGATATAATCGCTGTCTCTGCATTGACAGGTTATAATATTGATAAATTACTCGAAATAATAATAAACCTTTTGCCAGAGCATCCGCCATATTATGATAAAGACATACTCTCTGATAGATATCTCAGATATTTCGCTTCAGAGATTATTAGAGAGCAGATTTATTATTTATATAAAGAAGAAATACCTTATGAAACAGAGGTGATAATAAATAGCTTCAAGGAAGATCAAGATCCAGTTTTCATAGAAGCAGAAATATGGGTTATGCGAGATTCACAAAAAAATATAATTATTGGGAAAAAAGGTGAAATGATAAAACAATTAGGTACTAATGCTAGACTGAAATTAGAAAAATTATTAGATAAACATGTTTTCTTACAATTATTTGTGAAAGTGCAACCAAATTGGCGTAATGATAAAAATACTCTAAAAAGACTAGGTTATAATATTTAATATTTTCTCAAAGAATAAAATTTTAATCTTTTATGCGCATCGGAAATAAAAATCCAATTTATATAGAGCACAACTTTGCTACTTTTCAAAAATATTTCCGATATCACTTAGGAACACACAAAAATATTAATTGTTTAATTTTAGTAGATGCCTTTATCAATGATAACTATTTGGACGAGGTAAAATCAATTGTCAGTAATTCTAATTTCAAACATATAGAAATAATTTATTATAATTCTGATGAAAATATCAAAACTATTTATGAAATCATTAACATTTGGAATATTTTAGATAAAAATAATTTTAATAGAAATGATTTAATAATATGTATCGGTGGTGGCACGATTAGCGATTTAGGAGGTTTCGCAGCTGCGACTTTTAAACGTGGCATAAACGTCATAAACATTCCGACTACTCTATTGTCTATAGTAGATGCTGGCATAGGAGGTAAAAATGGTATCAATTTCAATAATAACAAAAATGAAATTGGTACTTACTATTTACCCTTATTTACATTTATCTATCCTAAATTTTTAAATACTCTATCAGAAATTGACATTTCAAGTGGTTATGGAGAAATCATAAAATATGGACTACTACTAAACAAAGAAACTATTAACGAAATACTAAAATCTGATCCTCGCAAAGTTCCATCTACACAAATCATTCGTAAAGCTATTCAATTTAAACATCATATTATAAGTATAGATCCACTTGAAAAAAACAGACGAAAAATTTTGAATTTAGGACATACTTTGGGTCACGCTTTCGAATCATATAGATTGTCTAATAATTTACCAACGCCCCACGGTATATGTGTGGCTTGGGGCTTGCAATATTCTTTGAAATATTCTGAAAAAATATTAAATTTTTCTCCATATTGGAGTAAAAAAATTATCGACTGGCTACAAATATGGTATGGCAAACCACCTGTGATAGATTTTGATGAACTATTAGCTCATTTAATTCGAGATAAAAAGAATATAGACGAAAAAATAAGTTTCGTTTTATTGTATGAAATCGGTAAGCCTAAAATTCATAAATTTACTGTAGAAGAGATAAGAATGCTATATAATTCAATCGTTTTTTAAAATTTTTTGACAATTTATAAATTGTCAAAAACGGACGATATTATCATTTATCTGAGAAAAATCATCGTGTTCCCAATTATTAAAAATTTTTTCTATGCCTTTAGCTAATTGCGAAATAGTGGTAGCATGATGTGAATATTTATTACCACACCATTCACCTGCAGCTCCATGCAAACAAGTTGCTAAAATACAAGCATCTAAGTGAGAATAATTTTGAGCTAATAAACCTGTCAAAAGTCCAGATAGGATATCTCCACTGCCACCCTTAGATAATGTATCATCGCCAGTGATGTTAATAAAAACTTGCCCATTCTCATTAATAATTTTGGAGTTATGCTCTTTGATAATTATAGTACAATTATATTTTTTACAAAAATCTTTTACTAGTTCTAATTTTTCAAAATCATCATTCCATTCACCAATTAATCTTTTCAGCTCACCAGGATGAGGAGTAAGTATAAAATTATTATTTAAAAATTCATACCAATCCTTGTGTTTACTTAAAATATTTATAGCATCAGCATCTAAAACGGTAGGTTTTTTGCAATTAATCATATAATCTAGCAATGCATTTGCTGTAAAATCATCAGTACCTAAACCCGGTCCTATACAAGCAGCATCATAATTATGTAAAATTGATAAATCTTCAATATTTGCTGTATCAATAGGTATAGTTAAAGCCTCAGGAAGTTTAGATAAATAAGCGGGTACAAGTTTTTCAGGTACAATAGTAGAAACCAAGCCAGCTCCACTTTTTAGAGCACCAAGAGTAGCAAGCAATCCAGCACCATATTTACCAGGGCTTCCTGCTGCTATGCAGGCATGACCATAGGTATTTTTATGACCAAATTTATTTCTTTTTTTCAATCTCTTGCTAATCTCTGAACTATCTATCATTATAGCTAGAGATTTGCAATTATTTATAAAATTATGATCTAAGCCTATTGGCAATATTATCCACTCTCCTACATAATCATAATTCTCTGGCATAAAAAAAGCCAAACGAGGAACCTCAAATGCTAAAGTGTAATTAGCTTTGACAATTCTATCACAATGATTTTTTGAAGTTTTATCAGCAAATAAGCCACTGGGCATATCAATTGCTATTTTGATATTATTTAAATTATTCAAATATTTTATCAATTCAGCTAACCACTCTTCTGGAGCTCTAGTAATACCAGATCCTAATAAAGCATCAATAATTATATCATTATTATCTAATATTTTTAGTTTTTCAAAATCATTTAAATTTTGAATTTTTATAATATCAATATTTTCAGGAATTCTATTTAAATTAGTAAGAAAATCAGCTGAAAAGTTTTTGCTAAATTCACAAATAAAAACTTTTACATCTTTACCATTTTCTACAAGTTTACGAGCAATTAATAATCCATCACCACCGTTATTACCCGTACCTGCAAATATTGCAAAACTATTAAAATTAACGAATATTATTTGTATAAAATCGAAGCATTTGCTTGCAGCTCTCTCCATCAAATCTATAGACGCTATAGGTTCATTGTTTATAGTATATGCATCTGCTTTTCTAATGTCTTCTATACTTAAAATATTCATATGAAATTATAATGTAATGCTCAAAATGTTATTAAAAGCAGCAAATGGTAAAGCAAAAGATAGTGCAAAAATTATAATTAAAATAATAAAAAGGAAAATAGCAGCACCAATGCCGATACTTACCCATCCTAGAATTTTGCCAACATTAGCATTACTATATTCAGTTTTTGTATAAAGTAAAGGATTTAATTCATAAGCTTTCATAGCTTTATTACCCTGCACAACAGCAATAATGCCTAAAATTATACCTATAATCACTGTTGTAAGGGTGAAAACAACAGATAAAATACCCAGTATAAAAGCGGATTGAGAACCTGGTAAGACTTGATTTTGCACATTTTTATTTTCAGGTTGTTGAACATTAATTTCTTGGTTTTCCATAATAATTTTTTTTTAAGTTTTATAATACAAAAATATAATAAAATTTTTTAATGAATAAATAAATAATTAATAAACTGGAATAAAATATAACTGTTAAAAGAATTTCAAATTTTATTCTATCAAAAAGGAATGCTATTTACAAAATTTTCAAAGAGCAATTTGAAGGAAGGAGAGGAGAGTTATAAACAATTATGTTAGCCTTTCCCTATGCTTTAATTTCAACCTCACATACACATACCACGCCTCCCAGTCTGACGCTGCTAAATTTAGCAGCCTACCTATATCTTCTATCACTCTATTCAATAAATATTTATGT